>CBDVDY010000035.1:0-16624 GCA_965372875.1 uncultured Alphaproteobacteria bacterium
GGATGCCGAACTCGAAGGCCTCGACATCACCACGCACGGCGAAAAAGCCTACGATCTGTAAGCGTCCGCTTCATACCGGCGAAAAGGGGGCCCAGGCGGGTCCCCTTTTTGTTGGGCGCGACATGAGGCACCGTGGCGTGTGCCGGTTGAGAGTCCGTCTAACGGCATAGACGAGTCGCGGCGGATTCTGTAAGTTTCGTGTTCTGTTCCCAGTATGGCATCACGTCGCATCGGAGACGCCATGGCAACCGAAGCTTCCATTCAAGACGCGGTCGACCGGAATTACGAAGCGTTCCGGAATATGCTTCCCGAACTATTGACCAGTCACGCAGGTGATTATGCCTTGCTCAGGGAAAGGCGGGTTGCCGGTTTTTTCGGAAGCGCGGGGGAGGCGATGGTGGCGGGAGACCAGAGGTATCCCGACCAGCTTTTTTCTATCCAGCTTGTGACGGACAAAGTCGTCGATCTCGGATTCTTTTCGCATGCCAAGCTTCGCGGTTCCGTTTAACCCCGCGACGGGACCGCTCACCGACATAGTGATCGCTCCGGCGGGAACCATCCGCGGTAGCGATGATGTAGCTTCTCGTTCCAACTATACATACAAGGCCCTGGTGGATACGGGCGCCGACCACACCTGCATTTCCCGCAAGATTGCCCACGAAGTTGGGTTGCGCGTTACGGGTAAAATTGGAATGGCGTCGGCGAGTCGGGATGAAGAGGTAAATTTGTACATAGCCGACGTGTATGTGCCCGTTGTCTCTTCCGGGGAGCCGGGCGCCGGTTTGGTTTGCAATAGCGCCCAACTGATGGAGGTCAGAGACGATCACCGCTATCAGGCTTTGCTGGGGCGCGATGTGCTGGAGTTGGTTGTCTTTACGCTCGACGGTCCGAACAAGTGCTTCACGTTGGAGGTCCCTTCCGATTCATGAGGCACGAAACCGGAGCGCCGTAACTTTTTGGCGCGCCTCGATAATTTTTTCGGCGAGTTGCGGGAACGCTTGTCAAACGATGTGCGCGGCGATAGATTGTTGCCGTTTTGTACATGTCATTTACTGGTCATGTCTGAAAAAACCCGGGCGCTCCTCTCGGTGATCGGACGGCAAGGGTTGACGATGCCGGCGTGCGCGCCGCGCATCGGACGCTTTTGCCCGAACGAATCCGCCGAAACTCGGCCAAGGAACAGGCGCGCATGAACGGCGCCCTGCGCCACGCCGCCCGCGTGCGGTTCCTGCCGCCGGAATTCGCCGGCTTCTTCGCGCGCCGGACGGTGCAGCTCGTCGGCCTCGTTTTGATCGGCCTGGGCGCGGCATTGATTCTGGCGTTGCTGACCTTCGATCTGGCCGATCCGTCGTTCAACCGCGCCACCAGCGCCGCCCCGAACAATTGGCTGGGCGTCACCGGTGCTTACGCGGCCGATCTTTTGCTGCGCAGCATCGGCACCAGCGGCGGCCTGATCGCGCTGGTTTTGGCGGTCTGGGGTTGGCGGCTCTCCGCCGGCCGGCGCTTGGCACCCCTGTGGCTGCGGGTCAGCCTGCTGCCGCCGGCGCTGATATTCGCCGCCGTCGCCTTCGCTTCGTTGAGCCCGCCCGCCGGTTGGCCGCTCGAGGTCGGGCTCGGCGGATTCGCCGGCGAGCTGGCGCTGGACGGGTTGCGCGGCGCGGCGCTTTGGGCCGGCATCGAGGCCGACGCCCGCATGGTCGGTCTGGCCGCCGCATTGCTGGCGCTGGCGGCGCTGGGCCCGGCGATGGCGCTGTCGTTCCTGGAATGGTGGACCGGGCTGGCGATGCTGGCGCGCGGCGCCAGACGGGCGGCCATATTCATGGGACATATCGTGGGATATATCGTGGCCAGGGGGGCCCGCGGAATCGCCGCCCTGGCGCCGGCCCGGGCAGGCGTGCCGGACCGGGCAGCCGGGGGGCCGCGGCGCAAAAGGGTGGGCCGCGCCGAGCCCCACTTCGAGGCGCCGCGCGGCGGCGCGCCCGATATCGTGGTCGATGAATCCCCGCGCCGGGTGGCCCCCGGCCGGCGGGCGGACGCGGGCCGGCAGGGCACGCTCGATCTGGCCGGGCACGGCGAATACGAATTGCCGGATCTGGAGTTGCTGGCGCCGACGCCACGCGGTCTAGTGGGCGGGGCGGCGAGCGAAGCGGCGCTGGCGCAAAACGCGCGTTACCTGGAAACCGTGCTCGACGATTTCGGCATCCGCGGCAACATCGTGAAGGTGCGGCCGGGCCCGGTGGTAACGCTGTACGAGTTGGAGCCGGCGCCCGGCGTCAAAGCCTCGCGCATCATCAATCTGGCCGACGACATCGCCCGCTCGATGAGCGCGATCTCGGTGCGCGTCGCGGTGATCCCCGGCCGCAGCGTCATCGGCGTCGAACTGCCCAACGCGCGGCGCGAGCCGGTGTTCCTGCGCGAGCTCCTGGCCTCCGACGCTTACGACCGCAACGCCGCCAAGCTGCCGCTGGTCATCGGCAAGGACATCGGCGGCGCGCCGGTCATCGTCGATCTGGCCCGCATGCCGCATCTTCTGATCGCCGGCACCACGGGCTCGGGCAAGTCGGTGGCGATCAACACGATGATCCTGTCGCTGCTGTACCGGCTGGGGCCGGACCAGTGCAAGTTCATCATGATCGACCCGAAGATGTTGGAGCTTTCGGCCTACGACGACATTCCGCAGCTCCTGACCCCGGTGGTGACCAACCCGCGCAAGGCGGTCGTCGCCTTCAAGTGGGCGGTGCGCGAGATGGAAAACCGCTATCAGGCGATGTCGCAACTTGGCGTCCGCAATATCGAAAGCTACAACGCCCGCGTTGCCGAGGCCGCGCGCAAGAACGCGCGCCGGGCTCGGCCGCCGGCCGCCGCCGAGGGCGAACTATTGCCCGATGCGCTTTCGCCCCTGCCCTATATCGTGGTGGTGGTCGACGAGATGGCGGATCTGATGCTGGTCGCCGGCAAGGACGTGGAGGCGGCGGTGCAACGCCTGGCGCAAATGGCGCGCGCCGCCGGCATCCATCTGATCATGGCGACCCAGCGTCCCTCGGTCGACGTCATCACCGGCACCATCAAGGCGAATTTCCCGACGCGGGTGAGCTTCCAGGTCACCTCCAAGATCGACAGCCGCACCATCCTTGGCGAACAGGGGGCGGAGCAACTCCTGGGCCACGGCGACATGCTGTATATGGCGGGCGGCGGTCGTATTTCCCGGGTGCACGGGCCCTTCGTCGGCGACCAGGAAATCGAGGACGTGGTCGACTACCTCAAGACCCAGGGCCGGCCGATCTACAACGAGGAAGTCACCGTCGAGGAAGACGAGTCCGGACTGCTCGACGCGGTCGGTGGCGGCGGCGACGAACTTTACGATCATGCCGTCGCCCTGATCGCGCGCGAGGGCAAGGCGTCGACCAGCTTCATCCAGCGCCACTTGCAGATCGGCTACAATCGCGCCGCGCGCATCATGGAAAAGATGGAGTCCGAGGGCGTGGTCAGCCAGGCCAACCGGGTCGGCAAGCGCGAGGTGCTGATCCACGATTTCGACAGCCGCCCGGCCTGAGCCGGGGCGCGCATCGTCCCGCATGCGTCACCGCACCCTGAGCCGCGCCGAACCGTTCCTGGCCCGTATGATCGCCGTGCTGCTTTGCACTGGAGCTATCTTTGGCGCCGGCACCTTCGCGGCGGCGCAGACATCCGATCGGGCGGACGACCCGGCGGCGCTCACGGCGGAGGACCGGGCCGATATCGCCCGCGTGGAGACCTACCTCGAGGAAATGGGCACGCTCAAGACGCGGTTCCTGCAGATCGCGCCGAACGGCTCCCTGTCGCAAGGCATGCTCTATATCGAGCGGCCCGACAAGCTGCGCGTCGAATACGACGGCTCGGTGCCGTTTCTGATCGTCGCCACCGGCAAGCTGCTGGTCCTTTACGACGGCGAACTGGAACAGACCAGCTACCTGCCGCTGCATGCCAGCCCGGCCTCGGTCCTCATCCGGGAGCGCGTCGACCTCTCGGACGAGATGAATGTGCGCGAGATCGAACGCGCGACCGGCGTGATACGCCTGAAGCTGGTGGAGAAAGAGAATCCCGGCAAGGGAGCGATCTATCTGACCTTCGCCGATCAACCCCTGCGGCTGCGCGAATGGACGGTGATCGACGCCGAGGGCCAGGCCACCCAGGTCGCACTCCTGAACCCCGAGTTCGGCCTCGAACTCGACCCGGTGCTGTTCATGTACATCGCCCCCGGCCCCGACCAGTTCAGCGTCGAATAGGACGGCTTGCGGCCCCGCCACTCCCCGTGTTAGCGAGGTGACATGGAATCATCGCGCGAAAAACCGCTGATTGGCCTGCCGGCCTGCGTCCAGGATATCGGCGACATGCCGTACCACGCGGCCGGCGAGAAATACGTCGCCGCCGTCGCCGCCGGGGCCGGCGGCATGCCGCTGGTGATTCCGTCGCTCGAGCCGGCCATGGCCAGCGGCAACGACCTCGGCGGGCTGGTGGAGTCGCTCGACGGGCTGCTGGTCACCGGCAGCCCGTCCAACGTCTGGCCCGACGAATATGGCGGCGAGGCGAGCCGGCCGGGGACGCGGCACGACCGGGCGCGGGACGCCACCACCCTGCCGCTGATTCGCCTGGCGATCGAGCGGGCGCTGCCGCTGCTGGCGATCTGCCGCGGCTGCCAGGAGTTGAACGTGGCGCTCGGCGGCACGCTGTATCAGAACATCCAGGAACTGCCCGGCCGGCTCGACCACCGCGCCGATCCGGACCAGCCGCGCGAGGTGCGTTACGCGCTGGCCCATAAGGCCAGCCTGGTGCCCGGCGGCGCGCTCGCCGAGCTGGCCGGGGAGAGCGAGATCGAGGTCAACTCCCTGCACGCCCAGGGCATCGACCGGCTGGCGCCGCGCCTTGTCGTCGAGGCGACGGCGCCGGACGGCACCATCGAGGGAGTGCACGTGGAGGACGCGCCGGCCTTCGCGATCGGCGTCCAGTGGCATCCCGAATGGCGCTTCGAGGATACGCATTTCGCGCGCCGGCTGTTCGCCGCCTTTGGCGAGGCCGCGCGCGACCGCGCCTCGGCCCGCCGGCGGCGCGATTCGCCAGCCGCCTGACACCAAGCCCTACTCAGGTTTGGTATAAATGGTGAAAACGCCATCCTCGCCCGAAAACAGGCCGGGGCCGGGCTTCATGCCGTCGGGCTCCTGGAGCTCGACCTCCTGGTAGGTTTCGCAGCCGGCAAGAAGCGGCGCGGCGGCGAGCAGGGCGGGGACGGCCCAGGTGGCCGGGGCGGCCAGGGCGGCCAGGGCGGCCAGGGCGGCATTGAACTTCATGGCGAACGCGCCCCTGCTCAGAACTTGATCCGGGCGCCGGCCATCACCGCCAGGATGTCGTCGAATTTCGCGACGTTCTGCTCGTACGAATGATTGCGGACGCCGAGATAAAGCTCGGTCGCCAGCTTGCTGATATTCTGCACCACGAAGAAGCCGTAGGAACGGCCGAAATCCCCGTCCTGAAGGATGTCCGAGTTCTCCTCGTAATCGGCCGCCAGCGCCGTGGCGCCGAACGCGAACGGGTCGAAACGGTAGCCGAGCTTGGCGTACCAGAAGCTCGGATCGTCGGCCGAATTCGTGGCCTGCCGCTTCTGCACGCCGGCGGCGAAGGTGGCGTTGAGCCCGGAATCGTGGAGCGCCGAGATCGAGCCCGCATACTGGTTGCGGTTGTCGGCCAGGTGCGCGATGGCGGCGCCCGCGGCCAACTCGACCGGACCGAACTTGCCGGCGTAGCGCAAGGCCACGTCGGAATCGTCGCCCGAGCTGTGCGAGGCCGAGAGCTGCGCGCCCATGAACCGCGGCGTGTCGTAGCGGATGCGGTCGTCGCGGCTCAGCCCGTCCATGTTGGTAAAGGCCTGGCCGATGGTCGGGCTGGCGAGCGATACCGCGACGTCGCCCGAGCCGGGCACGATATTGCTGCGCGCGAAGAGCAGCCCGCCGGCCATGTCCTCGATCGCCGAATAGCCGATCACGCCGGTACCCGAGAGGTCGACTTCGGAGGTGCCGTTCGAGGCGGTGTCGCCCTGGCCCAGCCAGAGTTTGCCGAAGCGCTTGCTTTCGAGCCAGACTTCGAGCTTGCGCTCCTTGAAGTTGTTGGGGCCGACGCCCTCGTCGGACAGCTGGTTGACCGCGGCCGAGGAATTCGATTCGAACTCCACCTCGCCCTGGGCGCCGACGCTGAAATCCTCATCCAGCCGCGCCCTGCCGACGACGCGCACCCGGGTCGAGCTGTTGTCGTTGTCGACGTGATAGACGTTCGTGCCCGTGCCGTCGTCGGCAAACAGAACCGCCCGGTTGACCTGGCCGGAGAGCGTCAGCGCGACGTTCGGGTTCCCCGATTTCGTCACCTTGGTGATCTTGGCCGGCTCGGCCGCCGCGCTCTTTTTGACGGCGGCGAGGATTTCCCGCATCTCCCGGCGCATCGCCTTGAGCTCGCTTTCGAGCTGTCCGACCCGCCTTTCCAGCGCCGCCTCGCGGGCGCTCTGCGCCAGCGCCGATGGCGCCGCGCCGACAACCAGCACCGCCAAGGCAAGCGCCGCGCCAACGATGTAATTCCTGCTCATGTCACCACTCCCCACGATAAGATCCGTTGCCTACAACCTTACGATCTCCAATAACTCGAGTCCCGCGCCGGCGCATTCTCCGAACCGACTGTTGCCCATGTTCGCCACTTCCTCAAGTCCGACGAATTTCCCATATTGACTTAAATGCGAATGAGTTGCAATCGCAAAAACGCGTAGGCCGATCAACTTGCGGCGATTTCGTCACGGCCTTTCTGTTTATTATTGAGTGTTTTCATGTGTAATTATGCATTTTTTCCATGGGGTCGCAAGTCTCGTAACCGCGCCGCGGGGGCATCGTGGCGGTAAGCCCTGGCGATCCGGCGACCGGCGGGCGGGCAAATCCGCTTACCCGGCGTCATGGCCGTCCGCCTGCCCGAACTCCGCGCACTCGGATCGCACGAATTGCGTTGCCAGGGCCGCCGTGTCCCTGAACAACGCGGACCGCGCCTCTTCCCTCACCTTGTCGCAAAAGACCGGCAACCAGGCGCCGAGGTGATGGTTCAGGAACGTTTTCTGGATCGTCCGCATCCGCGCGGCTTCGGCTTCGTCGCCGAGGTCGAGGGCTTGCGCCTCCCGCGCGGCGAGCGCGCGCATGAACTCGAGTTCGGCGCCGACGTGGTCCGGCAGGCCGCGATGGTCCGGCCCGTGGTCGAAGCCCGCGGCCTCGAAGAACCGCTCCACCCAGACCGTCGAGCGGCCGCGCAGCGTGCCGTCGCCGAGATGCGCCGAGGCGTATGGCGGGATGTGGCGGCCCGGGCCGACGAACAGCCGCGTGTACTCGACCGCCAGATCCTCGAGCAGTTCGTCCACCGTCCGGTCTCGAAGGTCGCGCTCCAAGGCGATCCCGGCGCCCGCCGCCAGCTCCGCGAAATCGGGCTCGCGCAATTGCCGCAGCAGCGCCGCGCCGGGCTCGGCCCGGAAGATCGCCGCCAGGAGGCCGTAGAGGCCGCTCCGCGCCCGCGCCGTCCCGGCCGCGCGCGCCCGGCCGGCGCGGGCGGCGGCCGGGCGGGTCACGCCGTCCGAGCCGCCGACACCGTTACTACCGTGTCCATCCATCGCTGTTCCCCATTCACCGGGTCGGGCGCGTTTGGGATGATCCAGTTCGGGTGCGCGCCGTTGCCGCGCCACCATTTCTGTTGCAGCCCCGGATCGTCGTCGCCGCCCCCGGGCGCCTTGCTGTCCGATGCGTACCTGCCGTATTCCCAGTGGCCGCAATGGTGGGAGATGGCGACCACTCCCGGCATCACCGCCGGCGTCACCCTCGCTTCGGTTTCCATCGCGCCGCTGGCGGAGCGAACCGTGATCCGGTCGCCGTCCCGGATGCCGAGCGCCCGCGCGTTCGCCGGATTGATCCACGCCGGGTTTTCGTGGAATATTTCGCTCAGCCACTTGCAGTTCTGGGTGCGCGAGTGGGACTGGACGTTGACCTTGTAGGTGGTCAGGACGAGCTCGTCCCGCTTCAACGCCTTGTGCTCGGCGATCGCCGTGTAGGTCGGCAGCGGCGGCAGCCCCTTCTCCTCCATGATCGTGGAATAGAGCTCGAAATAGCCGGATTTGTTCACCTTGTCCGGCTTGAACCCGGCGTAGACCGCGTCGCCGATCCTCTGGCCGACATAGCCCTTGTAGGCGTTCTTGGTGTGCGCGTAGCCCTTGCTCCCGGCCGCCTCCGCGCTCTTGGCCTTGGCCTTCCTCCAGTTCCAGTAGACGCCGGTCGCGGCGTCGAAGACGACCCCGTCCCTGGCCAGGGCCTCGGGCTTCACCGGCTTCTTGTAGGAATGGTAAAGCGGCTTCGCCCGCGGATCGTGCCAGACGCCGTGCGTGCGCATGTAGTCGAAGCCGCCGGCCTCTTTCACGCCCGGCGTCATCGCGCACGACTGGCGCACGAATTCCTCCTTGGACGCGAAGCCGAGCGGAAATCCCATGCGCTCGGCCAGATCGCAACAGACGTCGCCGAAGTCCCGGACCTCGCCGAGCGGCTTCACCACCGGCTGGCGCAGGTAGTATTCGGGAATCTGGTTGGGCGAGACGTGGTCCTCCCAATCCCAGCGCTCCAGATAGGTGGCGTCGGGCAGGATGAGGTCGGCCAGCGCCGCCGACTCGTCGTAGAAGGGGCTGACGCAGACGCTGTAGGGGATCAGCGACTCGTCCTTCATCACGTCGATGTTTTCCTGCACGTCCCCGTTCGCATAGACCGGAGCATAGCAGTACCACATATAGATTTCGGGCCGGCCCGCCCGCCCGTCCTTGATCATCTTGAAGACGTGGTGGCTCATGTGATGGGTCGGCAGCGCCGCCTGGCCGGGGAAGCCGTCGAGGATCTTCAGCTTCTTCGACTTGGGCTTGTCCTTCGGGCCCTTCGGGTATTTCCACTTGGCGGACACGGCCTTGCAGCGGCCGCCGGGGTTGTCGATATTGCCGGTGATCGCCGCCAGCATCTGGATCGCCCGCTCGGTGTCGTTGCCGTTGTAATGCGATACCGCGCCGCGATAGCTGATGACGCAGGCGGGCTTGGCGGTCGCGAACTCGATGGCGAGCGACCTGATTTTTTCGGCGCCGACGCCGCTGACGATCGCCGCCCATTCGGGTGTGTATTCGGCGAGATGCGCCTTGAGTGCCGCGACCTTCTCGTCGAGGCCGGCCCGGGCGTCCGCCGTCGCCTTGCAGAACTCGAGAAACGCCTCGCCCTCGCCGCGGTAGAGGCCCTCTTGCATGATCACGTTGCACATCGCCAGCGCCACCGCCAAGTCGGTTCCGGGCGTCAGCGGCACCCATTCGGCCGACTTGGCGGCGGTGTTCGAAAGCCTGACGTCGAAAGTGACCAGGCGCACCCCGCGGTCGACCAGGGCATCGACCAGCCGGTAGGCCAGGGGGGTGTGGTTGGTGTGGGCCTCCAGGCAGTTGCTGCCGAAGTTGAGTATGAATTTCGCGTTGTCGAAGTCCCAGTTGTCGAAGTGCGTGCCCCAGGTCAGCTCCTGCGCCGTCCACTTGCCGCCCTCGCAGATGCTGGTGTGGTTGCCAATCGTGCCGGTGCCGTAGGTATCGAGGAACACGCTCTTGATGAGCTTGCTCGAGCTCCCCTTCATGCGTCCGTAATGGAACATGAACTTCTCGGGATGTCCTTCGTCGCGCAGCTTCTTCAGGCGCGCCGCCAGATCGTCCAGGGCTTCGTCCCAGGAGATCCGCTTCCACTTGCCCTCGCCGCGCTTGCCGACCCGCTTCAGGGGATGGAGGATGCGGTCGGGGTCGTAGACCTGATTGACCCCCGCCTGCCCCTTGGCGCACAGCCGCCCCTGGGTGCGGATGGATTTGGGCTGGCCGCTGATCTTGACCAGCCGGCCGTCCTCCACATAGCCGATCATCGAGCAGCGGGTGACGCATTGCCAGCAGGCGCTCGGGATCGACGCGCGTTCCTTTCCGGTGCGCGGCGAGAAGTCCTTGCCGCCTTTGAGCGGCAGCTCCTTGGCGGCGGTCAGCGCGGCGCCCGCGCCCAGGCCGATGGTGGCCGCCGCGGCGCCCAGCTTCAGGATATCTCGACGGCTGGTCATCACGCCCTCCCTAGACTCCGACCGGGCCGGTTATCTGTCCGGCAATTACAACGACGTAACGCAGCATGAAACCGCCGACCAAAATGGCCACCGGCGTGGCAAACTCGACGACCCGAGGCACCCGATACTGTCGGTGATACAGCAGTCGCTGGATGACGTAATAGAGCTCTATCAGGGCGGGAGCGACAAGTCCGAGCAAGATCACCCAAACCCAAAATGTCTGCGCCAGGACGCCGTCGAACAGGACGACCGACACCGCGTATTTCACGTCGCCAACCGTCAGATGCGCGAACATCAGGAACAGGAAGATCGCCATCAACTCGAAGCCGATAAGCAGCACGTCCGAGGCCGCCAGCAGATAACCGCTCTCGTGGTATTGGCCGTCGGAATCGAGTTGCTTTCGATAGATCAGGGTTCGCGCCAGCATGATCACGGCGACCCCGGTCGACAGCGAGGAGAGCAGGAACAGGAGCGGCAGGATCGGCGAGTTCCAAAACGGCCGCGCCGGCATCGCCCCGAGCAGGATGCCGGTGTAGACGGCGACGGCGATCCCCATCGGCACGCCGATCCAGGCCAACCCCGTCCGCAGCGCCGCCTGCCGGCCAGCCAGCCCGGGCGCGTTGGGCACGAAGGTGTAGGCGTAGAGGAGGCTCAATGGGATGAACAGCGTCAGCAACCAAGTGCCGATGGACATCGGCGAGAGGTTGATGACCTTGTACAGGTTCAGCCATCGGAACCAGTGCCCGGCCTGGAACGAGCCCAGTTCGAGGACCAGTAGCAGGCAACCGAGCATCACCGGGACGGGCGCGATCAGCGCGCCGTAACGCGCCACATTGACGTGGGCGCCGCCGAAGCCGCCGCCGCCGCCGCGCAGGAAGACCGACGCGCTGACGGTCATGGCGCCGCCGCCGAGGCCGGCCAGGAACAGATAGGCGACGACCGGCAGCCCCCAAGGCAATCCTTCCGTCACTTCTACCTCCTCCGCTTCTGCTTGCGGTGCGTGGTCACCCGCACGTACCGCCCGCGCTTGGTTTCGTGATCGTCCGAGTGATCGGCGGCTATGTAATAGACGTTCGGCTCGGTCCCCATTGCCGGCCGCAGCACGGTGACCGGGTTGGACGCCATCGCCCGCGAGATCTCGCTGTCCGGATCGGTAATGTCGCCGAATATTCGCGCCCCGCCAATGCAGGCCTCCACGCACGCCGGGACCAGGCCCTGCGAGACGCGGTGCAGGCAGAAGTCGCACTTGTCGGCGGCGCCGGTGACCGGGTTGATGAAGCGCGCGTCGTACGGGCAGGCGTGGATGCAGTACTTGCAGCCGATACAGATGTCGGCATCGATGACGACGATACCGTCCTCCTCGCGTTTCCAGGTCGCGCCGGTCGGGCACACGCTGACGCACTGCGGATGGCGGCAATGGTTGCACAGCCGCGGCAGGAAGCTGCGGCCGGTGTTCGGGTATTCGCCCTTCTCGATGTATTCGACCCACGATCGCGTCACCCCCAGCGGCACGTCGAACTCGGCCTTGCAGGAGACACTGCAGGCGTGGCAGCCGATACACCGGCGCACGTCGATCAGCATGCCGTAATGGGGTTTCACATCGGGCGGCGCGGCTTCGGCGGGCGCCGTGGCCGCCAGCGCCGCGCCGGCCGCCGCGCCCTTGATGAACTCTCTCCGCCCCAGGCGCGAATCCTTCATGGCGTGATAATCCCCGTGTACCGCGAGCGAACGCCCGCGTTTGATGTTGGGAGTCTTATACGAAGCATGGAAATTTGGAATTGATTCAGGTCAAGCACGGTGAGCCATTGTCAAAAGTTGGTGACGGTAGGGTCAAGCGGCGCGTTGGATCAGCTTTTCTTTGTCCTTGAAATTAACACCCTTGATGATCTCGGCGAGCTGGCGCGTGCCATCCAGACGACGCCGCATGGCCCCAGCTACCGCGCCTCTCTTCGACTCTACTTCAGCGAATCAAAGCTTCCGTGCAGGCCGAAGCGAACGCGGAACTGGGTCAAGGCGTCTCTGGCACGGAGACCTCGGTAATTTTCCCGCCGACCAGCCTAAAATGGAATTTCGCGACCGCGGGTTTCATCCATCGGTCTTTGTCCTTGAGTTCGCGGGCAAACGTCGGCGGTTCTACGGTTACAGTAACTTGATAAGTCCCGTCGCCTGCCAGCGCACTGTTCAACCCATAGTGCAAGCCGCCGCCATGCCACATGGCGTGCATTGCCGATTGCACAGTTTGCCTGCTGCTAATGTTGACGGCCTTGAATTTCACGTTGGCATGAGAGATTCGGGACTTGGACTTTGGATCGATGGGCTTCACCGCGATGTGGTACAGCTCGCCCTTCTTGACGGCGTGCTCCGACCAAATCGGTGGCGTAGCGAGCAACATCCATTCTCCGCTGGTACCGTTCTTTTCCATCTGAACTTTCGCCGACGCGGCCATCCACATCGGCCGCGCGGCTTCCAGTTCAAGTTGAATGATCATACCCCCCGCCGCGGCGCGGCCGATGAGCATCGATCCCTCGGTCGGATCCATCGGGGTAGCCAAGACCTTAACCTCAACGTTCGCGCTCTGAGCGGTGATTCCAGGGCTAGCCAAGGCGACAGCCAGCAGTGTCAGCAGGGTTGTCATGATAAGCTTGATCATAGGATTTCGCCTTCCACGATTTGACCGGCCAATCCCGATCACCGACCTCACTTGGGAAAGCGGTTGGCAAAGGGAATGGAACTGGAACGTGCGCGCGTCGCCGGTTCACTCCCCGGCCACACGGGGCGGCTGCGCTATTCCTTGGAGCGAGTTCTTATGAGGTGCTCGACCGCTCCACAGATGAGAACCGAACCCGCGATCGCAATGAATACCAGGGCTAATACAACAACAGGTGTCGACATGCGCCTCTCCTTATTCGGTTAGCTCTTCATCGTCTCGCAAATCCACGCATCGACGAGCAAGTTCATCCTGTCATGAAGGTGCTCGCGGAAATGAGATTCCCTAAGGCAAGACTGTTCCGATGTTCGATCCATTTTGCATGCCTCCCGGCACAGGGAGTTGCGCAAGGTTCTAGGTTGTCCGGAGTTTCGGATTAGCACTTTGCGAGTTTGAAAAAAATTGGGGAGTCCCTGCGGATGACTAGGGGTATTCCCCTAGTCGGCTTGAAATAGAGCAATCATTTTCACAAGGTGAGCCAACGACTTAGCCTGCATTTTTTCCATCACGTGGGCGCGATGGATCTCGACGGTTTTATCGCTTATGTCGAGGTAGCGGGCGACGCCCTTGTTGGTTTCTCCAGTGACAACAATTTCCAACACCTGCCGCTCGCGCGGCGTCAACAATTCTATTCGACTGTTGAATGCTTCGCGTTCGACACGCAGGTTTGTGCTGCGCTCACTGTCGGCTACCGCTTTCTGGATGCTGTCGAGTAACAGCTCATTGTTAAACGGCTTTTCGACGAAGTCGAAAGCGCCGTTCTTCATGGCGTGGACAGCCACTTGCACGTCGCCATGGCCGGTGACGATGATGACAGGTAGATCGATCGCCCGCTCGGCCAGTTTTTTCTGTAATTCGAGACCGCTCATGTTCGGCATGCGGAGGTCCAGCAGAAGGCATCCCGGCGTTCCCGGCTCGTAAGCGTCAAGGAACATTTGTGCCGATCCGTAGATCTCCACCCGGAGACCGATGGATGCGATCAGCCCGCGAAGAAAGCGGCGGACTGCCTCGTCGTCATCGACGACGAAAACCGTGGGCTCAGGTGTCATCGCTGTGGCTTTCCACGGCGCCGGGCAAGGTAAAATGGAAGACGGATCCGGCTCCGCCGTCTGAAGTGGCCCAAAGACGACCGCCGTGCGCCTCGATGATCGAGCGGCTTATGGCTAGGCCCATGCCCAGCCCATCGCTCTTGGTGGTGAAGAACGGATCGAATACTCGGCTCAGGTTTTCCGCGGATATTCCGTCTCCCTTGTCGCTCACCGCGACCTCGACCGCGCCGGATTTGCCGGCGAAAGTCTGGATCGTGAGATGCCGAGTGGCGGAGCGCAATTCGCCCATCGCCTCCATGCCGTTGCGAGCCAGGTTCAGGATGACCTGCTGGATCTGGACGGGATCCGCCGTCACCAATTGCGGGGCTAGATCAAGGTCCATATCAATTTCAGCCCCATGTTCGCGAGCGTCGGCGTGGAGCAGATTCGCGACGCTGTTGATCGCTTCGTTCACATCAATCAGTTCCCGCTCCCTCTCTTCCTTGTGAACGAAACCCCGGATGCGGCGGATGACTTCGTTCGCGCGCTCCGCTTGCTCCGCAATCTGCACGACGCTGTCCAGAAGTTCCTCCGGCCAGCTTCCATTCGAACGAATCTTGGTCAGACAAACTTGGGCGCACCCGGAAATGACGGTAAGCGGCTGGTTGAGTTCATGAGCTAGAGTGGTGGCCATTTCGCCCATGATGACGACGGCGCCGATTTGAGCGAGTTCATTTTGGTGCCGCCGTGTTTCCTGCTCCGCTCGCTTTCGCTCGGTGATTTCTTCCCTAAGTTCCTGAGTCCGTTCCTCGACCCGCTGCTCTAGTTCGTCGCGGGCTATTGTGAGCCTGGCTTCCACTTGCTTGCGCTCCGTGATCTCTTTCTGGAGGGCTGCATTCTTCTCGGCGATGTCTGCGTACTGGCGCTTGATGATGCGGTCGGCGCGCTGGACGACCAGAAACAGTGCCCCGTACAACGCCCCGAATACCAACACGAAGCCGACGGCAAGGTTGATCGTGGAACGTCTAATGCCAGCCAACAAAGGCGTGACATCCGTATAAAGTTCGAAAACTCCTTCCACCGATCCGCCATCGAATTTAATCGGGAGATAGCTTTCGACGAGATCGAGGTCCTGGACTGTCCCCTCGAAAGTACTGAACGAATCGCGATAGGTCAGCTTGCTCGCAGGTCTTCCCTTCCGCGCCGCCAAAAAGAACCCGGCATTGTTGCTCTTGTTCTCACCGATCTCGGCGGGCTTCGAGGAATACACCGTGAGGCCGTCGAGATTGTAGATTTTGATCTTGAGCGTGGGCAGCCCCCCGGACACCGTCCTGACGGCTTCGTGAATTTCCCGCACCGTCGCGTGCGTCCGCAGCGCCCCCTTGTCCAGGTCCGACGCCGAGGTTATGAAGGCCGAAAACCGCGGCCAGACGGAATTGGCGAAGGACCGCGCCAACGCCACGTTTTGATTTTCCGCCAACTCGATCAGTTGTTTCACCTCCTGCTGGCGATACAGGACGACTGCGGCCGATAACGCCACCACGGTAATGGCGCTCGTAATCAGGAAAAAGCGAACGAGCCTGAACATGGTTGCTATGCCGCCAACCGATGCGTTTCGTGCGGCGATCTCCGGCGCGCGAGGGGCGGCGAGTCTGGCCGCGGTCTTCACCTTCAACGAAACCCTTCATCAAAAAAACCCTCGCCGGTACCATGGCGGGATCATGCCGATGAATCGCGAGCGAACGCCCGCGTTTAATGTTGGGAATCCTAGACGAAGCGGGGAAGTTTAGAATTGATTCAAGTCAAGCCCGGCGCCGTAAAAGCCGGTGACCGAACCCGCCGCGTCAGTCCGCGCCGATGGCTTCGTGCGCCGCCAGCGCCGCCATGTTGACGACGTCGGAGACGTTCGCGCCCATCTGCAGGATCTGCACCGGCTTCGACAATCCGTGCAGGATCGGCCCGATCACCGTACCGCCGCAAAGCTGGGTCAGCAGCTTGGCCGCGATGTTGGCGGCGTGCAGGTCGGGCATGACCAGCACGTTGGCCGGCCCGGAAAGCCGGCAGAATGGGTAGAGCCGCTGCATAAGCTCGGGGTTGAGAGCGACGTCGGCCGCCATCTCGCCGTCGTATTCGAAATCGACGGTACGCGAATCCAGCATGGAAACGGCGTTGCGAATCCGCTCCGCCGCCGCGCTCGGCGGATTGCCGAAGTTGGAAAACGACAGCAGCGCCACCCGCGGCTCGTGCCCCAGCAGCCGCGCCTGTTCCGCCGCCTGGGCGGCGATGTCGGCGAGTTCGACCGAGGTCGGCTCCTCGTGCACCGCGGTATCGGCGATGAATACGGTGCGCCCGCGCGTCAGCATCATCGTCAGCCCGAACAGGCGCCGCCCGGGCTTGGGATCGAGTACCCGGCGGATTTCGTCGAAACCGACCGCGAAGCGGCGCGTCAACCCGGTGATCAGCGCGTCGGCGTCGCCGTTGGCCACCATGCAGGCCGCGAACACGTTGCGGTCCTGGTTCACCATGCGCTGGCAGTCGCGGTACATCGAGCCCTTGCGTTGCAGGCGCTCGTAAAGGAAATCCGTGTAGCGCCGGTTGTCCCCGCTGAGCCGGGCATTGTGCATTTCCAGGCCGTTGTCGTCGGCGATGCCCGCCTCCTCCATCGCCGCGCGGATGCGCTCTTCGCGGCCGATCAGCACCGGCGTGCCGTAGCCGCTGTTGCGGAAGATCAGCGCCG
>CBDVDY010000036.1:0-16527 GCA_965372875.1 uncultured Alphaproteobacteria bacterium
GAGGAAACGGGACAGGCGATCCTATGGGTACCCTATGTTGGATTTTTACCACTAGGATCGGCCGAAAGATTGGCGGAGAAAATACGTAACCGGGAATCGAGCGAATACAGACGTGCAATTTCCCCTCTTATTTGTGCCTTAACAGATATTTAAACGCTATACTGCGACAAAGCGCTTTTAGCGCAAATAACGATATCAGTTCTATTTGGCATGTGCGGAATCGCCGGAATTTATAATTTGCCGGGGAAGAGAGACGTGTTTCCGGCGATGCTGGATGCGATCGCCCATCGCGGGCCGGACGCCGACGGCACGTATGACGACGCGCGGGACGGCGCCAGCGTCACGCTCGGCCACCGCCGGCTGTCCATCATCGATCTGTCCGAGGCGGCCAACCAGCCTTTCGTCAAACACGGGCTGGTCCTGGTCTACAACGGCGAGATCTATAATTACCGCGAGTTGGCCAAGGAGCTGAGCGCGCGGGGCGCCAAGTTCACCACCACTTCGGACACCGAGGTCCTGCTCGAGGCGTGGCGGCATTGGGGACCGGACTGCCTGGACCGGCTGCGCGGCATGTTCGCCTTCGCCCTGTTCGACGAGACCACCCGCAAGCTGTACCTGGCGCGGGATCATTTCGGCATCAAGCCGCTGTTCGTGGCCCGCCGTAACGGCGGTCTCGCCTTCGCCTCGGAGCTCAAGGGGCTCACCCCGGCGCTGGGCGACGACATCGCCATCGACCGGTCGGCCCTGGTCGCCTCGCTGATGTACTACTGGATTCCCGACAGCCACTGCGTCTACCAGGGTGTCGAGAAGCTGCCGCCCGGCTGTTGGGCCGAAACCGGCGCGAACGGCGATTACCGCGTACACCGGTTCTGGGACCCGGAACGGGAACTGGTCGGCCGCGAGCGGGCGCCGGTCGACGCGGAGTCGCTGCGGCGGACGGTGGAGGATTCGGTGGTCGCCCATCTGGTGGCCGACGTGCCGGTTTCCACCTTCCTCAGCGGCGGCCTGGATTCGAGCCTGATCACCGTCATCGCCGCCCGGCACAACCAGGCGATCGATTCCTATACCATCAGCTTCCGCGAGGAAGACCGGCGTTTCGAGGCGATGCCGGACGACCTTTTCTACGCCCGGCGTCTGGCCGAAAAACACGGCATCAAGCTGCACCAGATCGAAATCGCGCCCGACGTAGCCGACATGCTGCCGCGCATGGTCGGCGTGCTGGACGAGCCCATCGGCGACGCCGCCGCGATCAACACATATCTGATCTGCAAGGCGGCGCGGGAGGCGGGCGTGAAGGTGCTGCTCTCGGGCATGGGCGCGGACGAGCTGTTCGGCGGCTACCGCAAACATTACGCCTGCCTGCTGGCCAGCAAGTACCGCCGCCTTCCCGTCGTCCTACGCAATAAGCTGATCGCGCCGCTCGTGCGCATGCTTCCCGTCGCCGGCCGCAACCGGGGCTATCGCACCGCGCGCTGGGCCAAGCGCTTCCTGTCCTTCGCCGACATGCCCGAGGAAGCCGGCTTCCGGCGTTCCTATACCCATTACGGGGTCGATGAGTTTCACGAGTTGCTGAGCCCCGATTTGTGGCAAGCGGTCGACACCCTGGTCGACGAGCACGCCGAAATCTACGGCCAGGGTCCGGCGGCGGACCAAGTCAACCGGATGTGCTATACCGATGTACGGCTGTTCCTGACCGGCCTCAATTTGGCCTACACGGATCGCGCCAGCATGGCGGCTTCGACCGAGGTTCGCGTGCCCTATGTGGACAAGGAAGTGGCGGCGGCGGCCTTCGCCATATCCGGCTCGGACAAGATCGTCGGCAGGGAGTGCAAGGACGTGCTCAAGAAAGCCGCCGAACCCTGGCTGCCCAAGGAGATCATCTACCGACCCAAGGGTCTGTTCAGCGCCCCCCTGCGGGCCTGGATTCGGCGCGACCTCAAGGAAATGACCGAGGATCTTCTGGTCAAGGGAAAGCTGGTGGAATCGGGTATGATTAACGGAAAATCGGTCCGCGCCATGCTAGAAAGCGACCGCAGGGGAGCCGCCGATAAATCCAAGGAAATCTGGCAGTTGCTGACGCTCGAGACTTGGCTTCGTCAGCAACCCGCATCGATCGGTTGAGGCGAACGGGGTGGCATGAAGCAGATCGCGCAGAACTACAAGACCGGCGAGCTTTCCCTGATCGAGGTGCCGGTGCCGGCCTGCAAACCGGGCGGCGTTCTGGTGCGGACCGAAATCTCGCTGGTCTCCACCGGCACCGAAATGATGAAGATCCGGGAAAGCAAGCTCTCGCTGGCCGGCAAGGCGCGCGCGCGCCCGGACCAGGTCAAGAAGGTCTTGGAGTCGGTCGCCCAACAGGGCCCGGTCGCCACCTACCGCAAGGTCATGAACCGGCTCGACAGCCTGACGCCGCTCGGCTACTCGCTCTGCGGGATCGTCGTCGAGGTGGGCGACGGCGCCGACGAATTCTCGGTCGGGCAACGGGTCGCCTGCGGCGGCAACCTTTACGCCCTGCACGCGGAATACAACTGGGTGCCCAGGAATTTGTGCGTGCCGGTGCCCGACGGCGTCGCCCCCGAGCACGCCGCCTTTACCACCGTCGGCGCCATCGCCATGCAGGGCTTCCGGCAGTCGGAGGCCAAACTTGGCGAGACCGCCTGTGTGATTGGGCTTGGCCTGATCGGCCAGCTTCTGGTCCAGATTCTACGCGCCGCCGGGGTTCAAGTCGTCGGCATCGACCTGTCGGACGAGCGCTGCGATCTCGCCGAACGGCACGGCGCCGCGGCGACCGGCACGCCCGGCACGCCTTCGCTGGACGCCATGATCGCCAAGCTCGCCGCGCTGACCGGCGGCGCAGGCGCCGATCACGTGTTCCTTGCCGCCGGCGGCGATTCGAACCAACCCGTCGAGCTGGCGGTGGAGCTCTCCCGCGACCGCGCCCGCGTCGTCGACATCGGCAAGTGCAAGCTCGACCTGCCCTGGAACGCCTACTACGAGAAGGAGCTCGACGTCCGTTTTTCGCGCTCCTACGGGCCGGGCCGATACGACCCGACCTACGAGGAAGGCGGCGTCGACTACCCGATCGGCTACGTGCGCTGGACCGAGCGCCGCAATATGCAGTGTTTCGTCGATTTGATCGCCGACGGCGCGATCGACCTGGAACCCCTGGTCAGCGGCCAGCACCCGTTCGACGAGGCGGTCGAAATTTACGAACGCGCCAACAGCGGCCAGGGTGGCGGGCTCGGCATCCTGTTCCGCTATCCCGAGGATTCGGCGCGCGAGCACCGGCTGGGGGGCGCCCCGGCCCCCTCCCCCACGTCCACGAGCCAGCCCCGCCCCGCCGAGACGCTCGCCAAGGTGCGGCTCGGCGTGATCGGCTCCGGCAACTACGCGACCAGCATGCTGCTGCCGCACTTGGCCGGCCGGGACGACGTGGAGCTGGTCGAGGTGGCGACGGCGACCGCGCTCTCGGCCGCCAACGCACAGAAAAAGTTCGGCTTTGCCAGAATCTCCACGGACTATCGCGGCATGATCGAGGATGGCGGGATCGACGCGATCATGGTGTTGACCCGGCACAACAGCCACGCCGCGATGGTCTGCGAGGCGCTCCGCGCCGGCAAGGCGGTATTCGTCGAAAAGCCCCTGGCGGTGGACGCGGCGCAACTGGACGCGATTCGCCAGGCCGTCGCCGAAAGCGGCAACGACCGGCTGATGGTCGGCTTCAACCGCCGTTTCGCCAAGCTCCTGGTCGATCTGAAGGCCGCCTGGGGGCCCGTAACCGGGCCGCTGACGATCCGCTACCAAATCAACGCCGGACCGCTTGAGGGCGGCAGTTGGTACGCCCAGCGCGACACCGAGGGCCCGCGTTTCGTCGGCGAGGGCTGCCATTTCGTCGATACCATATCCTGGTGGCTGGGCGAGGACCCGGTGGACGTGTTCGCCACGGCGACGGCCGGCGATCCGGACAACATGCAGGTCACGTTGCATTACCCGAGCGGTTCGGTCGCCAACATCGCCTATCTCACCGACGGCGACGGCAAGTACCCCAAAGAGATCATGGAAGTGTTCGGCGATGGGCGGGTGGCCAAACTGCACAACTTCCGGCGCGGCGAGGTATGGCGGGGCGGCAAACGGCGGGCCAGCCGGTCATTGCGCGGTATCGACAAGGGCCAGAAGCAGGAGATGGCGGCCTTCGTCGAGGCGCTCACATCGGGCGGGCCGATGCCGGTTTCGCTCGCCTCGCTGGTGGCGACGACCGGGGCGACCCTGGCCGCCGTGCGCAGCGCCTCGAGCCGCCGTATCGAACCCGTCGGCGGCGCCGGCCGGGACACCGATTCCAACGCCACCGCTCCTCTTCCCGATGCCGCGCGGGCTGGCGCGGGCGAGTGAAACCGACCTGGTATATCCAGCGCCTGTCGCGCATGTCGCCCACCGAGGTGGCCCGGCGCCTGCGCGACATCGCCCGCAAGCGCAGGTGGCGCCGGCGCCAGGTCGAGGAAGCCGAGAAAGATCCCCTGGCGGTGCCGGGCGACGCACCCGCCTTCGCCAGCCTCTTGCCGGCCCACGCCCGCGAGGACGTGCCCACGGCGGCCCGCGAGCGCCTGCTTCGCGCCGCCGACGAAGTGCTCGACGGGCGCTGGCGGGTCTTCGAATGCGCGCGCCAGGACATGATGCCCGCGCCCGACTGGTTCCTCGACCCGCGCAGCGGGCGCCGGGCGCCCCACGACACCTATTGCTTCGACGTGCCGCACCGCGACGAGGCGGTGGTGGGCAATATCAAGTATGTTTGGGAGCTCTCGCGCCACCACCACATAACGCTGCTGGCGGCGGCCTATTTCCTGTCGGGCGACAAACGCTACGCCGAAGCCGCCGCCGCGCATCTCGACTCCTGGTGGCGGGCAAATCCGTTTCTTTCGGGCGTGCACTGGACCAGCGCCATCGAAGTGGGCTTGCGGCTGATTGCCTGGGTCTGGGTCCGCCGCCTGCTCGACGATTGGACCGGCGCGCACGATTTGTTCGAGGGCAACCGCGTGTTCTTGCGGCAACTCCATCATCACCAGGAATTCCTTGCCCGTCTGCCGAGCCACGGCTCGTCCGCCAACAATCACCTCCTGGCCGAGGCCGCCGGCCAGTTCGCCGCCGCCTGCGCCTTCCCCTGGTTCCCCGAATCCGCCGGCTGGCGCGCGCACGCGGCGGCGGAATTGGCGCGCGAGATTCCGCGCCAGACCTTCGCCGACGGGCTCAACCGCGAGCTCGCCACCGAGTATCACGGCTTCGTGCTGGAATTCTGCCTCGCCGCCGCGCTCGAGGGCGAAGCGGCCGGGCAGCCGCTGGGCGGCGGCGCGTGGGAAACCTTGCGGCGCATGTTCGACGCGCTGGCGGCGATCGTCGACGCGCGTGGCCGGCCGCCGCGGCAGGGCGACGGCGACGACGGCATTGGCCTCTTGCTCGACGCGCCGGAGAGCGACCGCTGGGCTTCGCTCCTGGCCACCGGCGCTGCCCTGTTCGGCGCCGGTGACTGGTGGCCCGAAATTCGCCGCGAGGACGCGCGCACGCCCCTGTGGACCGGCCTGGCGCAAGTGCCGGCGCTGGTCGCGCCCCGGCCCTCCTCGCGGCCGAACCTGTTCCCCGAGGCCGGTATGGCGATCCTGCGCCATGGCGCCGGCGACGACGAGATCTGGTGCCGCTGCGACCACGGCCCGCACGGTTTCCTGGCCATCGCCGCGCACGGCCACGCCGACGCGCTGTCGGTCGAGGTACGGGTGGGCGGAATCGACGTGCTGGCCGACCCGGGCACCTACTGCTATCACGGCCAGGCCGATTGGCGGCGCTACTTCCGCTCGACCCTCGGCCACAATTGCCTGGAGATCGCCGGGCGGGATCAGTCGGAATATGGCGGCCCGTTCCTGTGGATGCGGCAGGCACGCGCCGAATTGATCGGGACTGAAGGGCTCGAGGGCGGCCCATTCGCCGAGTGGGAAGCGCGACACGACGGCTATGCCAAATTGAGCCCGCCGGCCGCGCACCGCCGCACGGTGCGGCTCGAGCGCGCCACAAAGCGGCTGGTCATCGAGGATCGGGTCGGTTGCCGTGGGCGCCATCCCTGCCGCATCGCCTTCCATCTCGGGCCCGATATCGGCTGCGCGCTCGAGGGCTCGATCGCGCGGCTCGAATGGCGGGCCGACGGAACGCGGCGCCACGCCGAACTCCACCTGCCGGCCGCTCTATCCTGGCGGAGCGTGCGCGGCCAGGACGATCCGCCGCTGGGCTGGTATTCGCCGTCCTTCGACCACAAGGTTCCGGCGACCTCGCTGGTGGGCGCCGGCGTGATCGGCGGCGATGTGGCGCTGACGACGGAATTGCGGCTCGCCGTCGACGGCGGCGGCAAGACGACCGATGCAAGCGCCCGGGAAAACGCCGATGCCGTTAGCTAACTTACGGATAATGCAATGAAAATCAGTGTTTTCGGGCTTGGGTACGTGGGCGTGGTCTCGGCCGCCTGCCTCACCGACGATGGGCACAATGTTGTCGGCGTCGACCCGAACCAGGACAAGGTCGACCTCGTGAACGACGGCAATCCGCCGATCATCGAGGAGTATATCGGCGAGTTGATCGCCCGGGGCGTCGAATCCGGAACGCTCAGCGCAACCACCGACAGCGGCGCGGCCGTGCGCGACAGCGACCTCGCCTTCGTCTGCGTCGGCACGCCCAGCCGGCCCAATGGAAGTCTGGAACTCAATCACGTCGAGCGTGTGAGCAGCGAGATCGGCGCGGCGATCAAGGACAAGGAGGGCTTTTTCGTCGTCGTGCTGCGCAGCACCGTGCTTCCGGGCACGACGCGCGGAATCGTCATCCCGGCGCTCGAAGCCGCTTCGGGCAAACGCGCCGGCGAGGATTTCGGCGTCTGCTTCAACCCCGAATTCCTGCGCGAGGGGACCGCGGTCTACGATTACCGGAACCCGCCGAAGACCGTGGTCGGCGCCACCGACGAGCGCAGCCGGAAGCTGCTGAACGAGATCAATTCCGGCCTCGACGCGCCGCTCATCGAGTCCGAGCTCGAGATCGCCGAAATGGTCAAGTACGCCGACAATAGCTGGCACGCGGTAAAGATCGGCTTTGCCAACGAGATCGGCACCCTGGCCAAGACATTCGGCCTGGACGGTAAGAAAGTCATGGAGATCTTCTGCCAGGACACCAAGCTCAATCTCTCGGACAAGTATCTTCGGCCCGGGTTTGCGTTTGGCGGCTCGTGCCTGCCCAAGGATCTCCGCGCGCTAAGCCACAAGGGCCGCAGCCTCGACCTCGATCTGCCGCTTTTGAGTTCGGTATTGCCGAGCAACGAGCGGCATATCGAGCGCGCCATCAATATGGTCACCAGCTTGGGCAAGCGCCCGGTGGCGGTGCTGGGGCTGAGCTTCAAGGCGGGCACCGACGATCTGCGCGAAAGCCCAGCGGTGGAACTGGTGGAGCGTCTGATCGGCAAGGGATTCGACATCCGCATCTTCGACCGCCATGTCAATCTGGCCAGGCTGGTCGGCGCCAACCGCGACTACATCCTCAACCATATTCCGCACATCTCGAACCTGATGGTTGGCAGCATCGACGAGGCGATCGAGCACGGCGAGATCATCGTCATCGGCAACGGAGACGCGGCGTTCCGCGGCGCGGTCGCCAACGCCGGCGCCGGCCGTATCGTCGTCGACCTGGCCGGCGTCTCCGAGAAGACCAGCGATGGAAACCTCTATCATGGCATCTGCTGGTAACGCCAAGCGCATCCTGATCATCGTCCAGAATCTGCCGGTCCCCTTCGACCGCCGGGTTTGGCTGGAGGCGACCACGCTGGTTCGCGCCGGCTACGACGTCAGCGTGATCTGCCCCAAGGCGAAAGGCTACAACACTGGCTTCGAGACGCTCGAAGGGGTTGACATCTACCGCTATGGATTGCCGATCGAGGCGGAGGGCGCGCTGGGCTTCGCCGCCGAGTTCGCCTGGTGTCTTGGGCGCACGTTTCTGAAGAGCCTCCGGGTCGCTGCCTTCGGCCGCGGCTTCGACGCCATCCACGCCTGCAACCCGCCCGAGACGTACTGGCTGCTCGGCCTGTTCTGGCGCCTTTTCGGCAAGAAGTTCCTGTTCGACCACCACGATCTTTCGCCCGAGATGTACGCGGCCAAGTTCGGCAGGAATTCGGGTCCGGTCCACGCGGCGCTCATGTTCCTCGAACGGATGACGTTTCGTACCGCTTCCGTGGTCATTACCACCAACGCGAGCCACAAGCGGATCGCCATGGAGCGCGGCGGCCGCGCGCCCGACGACGTCTTCATCGTGCGCTCGGGGCCCGAACTCGCGCGCTTCTCGGAGTGGCCCGCCGACCCCGCCTGGAAGAAGGGAAAGACGCATCTGATCGCCTATCTCGGCGAAATCTGCGTGCAGGACGGCGTCGATCATCTGGTGCGCGCGGTCAAGATTTTGCGTGACGAGTTGGGGCGCCGGGATTTTCACTGCGTCATCGTCGGCGGCGGCCCGCACCAGGATTCGATCCGCAATTATGCCGAGGAGATCGGGGTGATGGATTTGTGCACCTTCACCGGCCGGGTCAGCGACGAGGATCTGTGCCGCATTCTGTCGTCGGCGGATGTGGCCGTCGATCCGGACCCGAAGAACGACTGGTCGGACAAGAGCACCATGAACAAGATCATGGAGTACATGTATTTCGGCCTGCCGGTGGTGGCTTACGATCTGACCGAGAACATGTATTCCGCCGGGCCGGCCGGCACGTTCGTCGAAGGCAATTCGGAGCACGGACTGGCCCGGGCCATATCCGGCCTGCTCGACGATCCGGAGCGGGTGAGGGAAATGGCGGAAAACGGACGGAATCGCCTGCGCGAACAGCTCGCCTGGGAGTACTCGGTTCCGCCGCTCCTGTCGGCGTACGAGCGACTGTTCGGACAGCCCGCCCCGTCCCCGGCGCCATCGCCGGCGCGGCAGAACCGTTAGTTCGTCATCCGGTTGCGCGGGATCGCCGCGCGGCGGCGGCGTATATTTCCATCAGCATTTGGTAATTTCTGTCGGCGGTGTACCGCGCTTCGAACTCCGCCCGCGCCCGCCCGCGCATGCCTGCCCTGGCTTCATCATCGGCGAGCAGCGATTCCACCTTGTCGGCCAAATCGTCCGCGTCGCCGGGACGAAAACGCAGCCCCGTCTCCTCGTGCCTGACTACTTCGGCCAAAGCGCCGATGTCGGAAGCGATCACCGGGACGCCCCGCGCCAGCGCCTCGATCGCGACCAACGACTGGCCCTCGTACCAGAGCGAAGGGAGGACGAGGAATTCGGCCCGGCCCATAAGGTCCATGACCCCATCACCCGGCTGCCAGCCGAGATACTCGATGCCCTCGATCTCGCCGGCGGCGGCCTCGACCGACGCGCGCAGGGGACCGTCGCCGACGATCTTCAGCGCAATACGCGGGCCCAGCTTTCGCCAGGCATCGATCAACGTGGCGATACCCTTTTCGGGCGAGAGCCGGCCCACGAACAGGGCGTATCCGCCGGGACGGCCTGGGCCGGGGTCCGAAAGCACGAAATTGGGCTTGACCATAATGCGATCCGCCGGAAGGCCGCCCTCGACGAACTTGCCGCGGCCGAACTCGGTCAGCGCAATATAGACATCGACCATTCTCCGCCACGTCCCCAGCATCCGGTTGACGGACACCATGGCGGCGACGGCGGCGGTGGCCGCCGTGCTGTCGCGGTAACAGCGGTGCCGTATGCCCGGCAACGCCACCGTTTTTCCGAGACAGTCCTCGCACACCCGTCCGTCCCTGAGGAACGTGCCGGGCGGGCACATGAGGCGATAGTTGTGGAGAGTCTGCACCACCGGCACGCCCTCGGCCCTGGCGGCGTAATAAGCGGACGGCGAAATCAGGGGAAAAAAGTTCTGCACATGGACGGCATCGTAGCGCTCGGCCCGCAACATCCCCCGAATTCGGCGGTAGCTGTCCAGCGACCAAATTGAGCGCGCGCCGGTCCTGAGCGCTCCCAGGCTTTCGATCTTCTCGTTGTTTTCCTCGAAGAGATCGACCGTACACCCATGCTCGCGCAGCATGCCGGTCTCCGACGCGAACACCACGTCCTCTCCGCCCGCGTTCAGGTATCTGTTGTGAAGCATCAAGACGCGCATACGCGCCTCGTATGTTCGTCGCAATTATACCGGAGGGTATACCGCTCCCCGTTCCAGTTCACGTATTGCCCTGGCACGCGGCCCGGCCCGCCTGAACCGATCAAACTTCTTGCCCCGCGGTTCGTGACGGCGCCGCCGCGCTAGACGATCGCTGGGCGCGTTGCGATTCGGTCAGCGCGATAATGAACCCAACCAGACACCAGAACCAGATCCCCCCTTGCGGCCCTTCCAGAAAAACGTCGAACGATGCGTTCGCCAAGAACGCGAGCCAATAGGCCAGTACCCATAAATTGATGTCCGCGAGCAATGTGTTGCCTTGCCGCCTGGCGCGAAAATGCGCGCGAATCAACACAATGAATATGGTTCCCTGAAGCGCCAGCCAAAAAACGAGTCCCGGCACCCCGGAGCGCGCCAGAATCGTCAGATGACCGTTGTGCGGACTGCGAGTGGTACGGTCACCGGTATGAAATCCGTCGCTGTCCGCCAAGTTTATGCCGTATCCCTTGCCGAACCAGAAATACCGGCCGAACAATGTGTAATCGATGATCGACCGCCACCACAGCTTCCGCCACTCCGCGGTCTCGTTTAGAGTCACTTTACTTGACCCAGGCAGGAAAATGCTTTGGACGTTCTCCAGGACCTGTTGGGGCGATATTTCGCGGCGGCCGGTGGTCGGGATTTTGATGTCCAGCGCCGTGAAAACGGCCAGAAAAACGACGCCGGCCACCACCAGTTTTTGAATTCGGTTGGTCGGCCGAAACACCATGGTCACCGCGATCGCGACCAGGACCGACAGCAAGCCGCCGCGATTTTGCGATCCCGTCACGAAGAACCCGGCGGACCAGGCGCCCCACAACAAGAATTCCTGCAAACGCACATACGGTTTACGGTTCTTGCCGAAATGGCGGTGCAACCCGAGCGCCAGGAATGACGCCGCGCCGGCGATATGCACCGCGAAATCGCCCCCCTTAAGCGAAAGCAACGGCACGTCGCTGCCTGGGATTACGGGCAGCGAATTCAAGTACAGCCTCGCGACGACGAAGCCAACCGGCACCCAAAACAGAAACCACGGCAGCCAGCGGCCGTACCAGTCGATCGCGCGATCAACATATCCGGCACGCGCCAATATACCCGCCACGAGTATGGCGTAAGCGCTATATGACCAGATCACGCTGTCGCGCAGGGTCAATAGTCCATAACGCCCAAAATTGGGGTAGGCGGTGATGCCGCTCCAAGCCACAAAAATCAGTAAGACGATGGTAATCGGCGAACGAAAAATGGCGGAACTGACGCCACCGAACACGAAAATCGGCACGCCGATGGCGAGGACTATTTCGCCGACATAAATGGGCGCGACGCCTATATAAGCGAAGCCTCTGTCCAAAAACGCATATCCAAGCAGCAGGATCGCCACGATAAAGGCATATTGTCTACTCAAGGACATGTGAGTCTCCGGCGTCGCAAAACTCCGGCGCCGAAGTCGTCCTTCGCCGCCGGATCGGCAAGACATGGCAAACCCGTCGCCATCAAGGATATCGGCCGCTCCACGCGGCAACAAGTGGAGATACACCGGATAAGGTTTACGGATTGTTTACGGTTGCGCGGTTCGAACGCGACGAGCCGCGCAAGGGGTCATACTCGCTAGGCGGCCTGACGGGCCCGGTCGACCAGGCGAAAAAGTCCGACGATCAGGACGATCTTCGTCGCCGTGGATGCGATCAATTGGCCAAACACCACGCCGCTTACGCCAAAGGCCGCGACCATAGGGTAAGCCAAGGAAACGGCTACAATGGCCCCCGCACACACCGAGACAAAAATCGCCTTCGTCTCTTCCAAAGTCCTGAGCCCGGCGTTCAAGGGCACGGAAAAGAACATCAGGACGTAGAGAACGGCATACCACTGCACCAGATAGCCGTAGCCAGCGAACTCTTCCCCAAATATCAACCGCAGCCAGAAGCTGGGCGCCATGGCAAAAAACAGCGTGACCCCGATGGTGGCTGTCCCGCCAAACAATGCGATCCGCACCAGGTAACGCTTCAGTGCGCCGAGGCCGCCGTGGTGATAGTGAAACGCCGCCCGCCGGGGCACGATGTTCTCCAAAGCGAAGAAAAACGCCTGGGCGAATCCCATCATATTCTGTGCCGCCCGGAGAGCGCCGACCGCAGCCGTCCCAAGCATCGCACCGGCGACGATGGGGAACAGCATTCCGGCTCCGAGGCCAATCAGGGTCGCGCCGCCCAGCCAGCGCGCGGAACGCCAGTGCCGTTTCAACACCGCGCGAAATTCGGTCTGCCGCCACTTCAAGGGGCCGAGTTGAAACGAACCGACGATCGCTGCCACGCCGGACGTCGCGGCGATCACCCACAGCGCGACTGCCGGGCTAAGCCCATCCACCGCGAAAAGCCAGCCGAGCACCGCCAACTGCCCCAGATAGCTTATGGCGTCGATTTCGATCGCCGACCAGACGCGGCCGCGGACAAAGAAATACCGGCGCATAAAATCCTGGCATTGGTAGGCAAAGGTCACAGCCACGAACGGAAGAATCAGGTCACCGATCTCCCAACTTGGGTAAATCCGGGACAACAGGAGGGCGCCCGAGAAGGTGACGATCACGGTCGCGCTTGCAAACCCAATCTGCTGCAAGAACACGGCCGCAAAATAGGACGGCGCCTGCTCGACGGTCTGTCTCGGTCCGATGCTCATCATCGGCGCGGCAATGAGCGAATTCTGCAGGCCGGAAAAGCCGCCGGCGAACAACCAGGCGAGGGAGAAGACGCCGAACTCCGACAGGCCGAGCGCGCGCGCCAGCAGAACGCCGGAAAGAAAGTTCACGCCGCTCAGCATCGCCTGGTCGACCAGAGTCCAATTGAGACTCTGGTAGCGCCGAGCCAGTTCGATCATGGAAGAGATCATATCGGACATAGACGCGATCTATTGTTAAGAAACGGTTGTCCAAGTGCCCGCCACGAGCCGCGACAACCGGCACCGACGGGCCGCCGACGGGACTTCCGCGGCCACCCCGGAGCACTCCCTAAGACCCGAAGATTTCGAAACAGGACCCGCTCAAGGGCGTTCGAGGGGCAATACCAACACGTCTCGAACAAAGCTCGTAAACCGTTCGTGGAATTGATCCCGCTTAGAGAGAAACCAAGCGCGGGCATTTTGCGATAGCCGCGTCCTCCGACGTCATTCCAAGCCAATTATTTCTTCGATAGCATATTCCAGTTTGTCGGAGTTGACGTAAATGATCGGATAAATATTACGGCTTCGCGCAGTCATGGGTGACGGCGAGCCAGACAATCAAATTCAACGAAGGTACCCGTTGGTGTAGAAGATAGCGCCCGCATAAAATATATTGCTGCATCTACGACATTCCGTTTGCACAAAATTACCGGCTAGACCCTCCGATCATACCGACGGCCGAAGCGGGATTATCGGATCGAGTACAACGAGAAAATGGATAACTGCGACCGCTTCATACCGCAGACCCGCCGCTTCCTTGTGTCTCCACTGAGCGACCGGCGACCGATGTCTTGCCGCGACAGTGTTAACTGAAATGCCGCTGGTTACGGTCCTGATCCCGGCCTACAACGCCGCCGCGTATATCCGCCAGGCGGTGGAGTCCGTGCTCGGCCAGACGGAACGCGGTCTGGAAGTCGTCGTCGTCGATGATTGTTCGACCGACGGAACGGCTGAAATTGTGGACTCCATCGCCCATTCCGACGAGAGGGTCCGGCTGATACGAAACAAGGAAAACAAAGGAGCTTCTTTTTCGCGCAACGCTGCCATAGACGCCGCGTCCAGCCAGTGGATCGCGCTCCTCGACGCCGACGACTGGTACGATCACGACAGGCTAAAAATAATGCTCCAGATCGCCAACCAATACGATGCCGACATGGTCGCCGACAACATGCATTTCGTCGAGGGTCATAATACGGTGCCCTGGAGGACCCTGCTTCCGGTTCGCGAAGCCGCGCCCCAGCCCCTGACCGTCACGGAGTTCGTGCGGTACGACATGATCGGGCGGCACGCCACTCTGGGATTGTTACAGCCCATAATCAGAGCGGACTTTCTTGAAAAAAACCGGATTACCTATGACGAAGACGCCTACGTCGGCGGGGATTTCATTTTTTTGATGAATTGCTACATGGCGGAACCGAGATTCGTGTTAACCCCAACGCCCCTTTATTATTACCGTTCTTGGCACGGGTCGATTACCGCCAACCGCACGATCGGCAATCTGATCAATCTCAAGAACAAGAATGACGAGTTGGTGCCAGGTTTCGCCGGCGAAAAGAACGCGCGCACCCGCGCACTGATACGCAAGCGCTCGCGCTCGATCGATCGATACATTCGGTACCGCAGGATAATCGAGCCCTTGAAGGCCGGCGAATGGTTGCCGGCCGCCGGAGGGATCGCGCGCGATCCGGCTATCGTTCCTTTTCTGATCGTCGGTCTGACAAGATTGTTGTTCGCGCAGTCGAGAAAGATCGCGGCTCGGCGACGAAACCGCGGCTGAAAGGCGCCACGCAAAGACATCGGCTTAGCGACCGCCTTGCGCCCATACCCGCCGGTGCTTGCCATCCGGCGCGAGACGCGCCACTCTCGCACCATTCGGCCGGCAACCGGTCTCGCGCCTCGGTTCGGGCCGCACGGATCTTCAACCTTCGCCTACGGAGCATGATGGATACAATTGTTGAACAGCTGTTCAATATTCGCGGCCGCCAGCTGCTTGCGAGCGTCGGGCTCCTGCTGCTGGCTGGGTGCGTCGGACCGCCCGGTCCACCGGGATCCACAGGCGCCACGCGGCCTGACAAGTCGGTTCCGGAGCCCACGCATTACGTCTCGCTACGCCCTGGCGACGATATCCAGGCCGCCGTTCGGTCCAACCCGGAAGGCACCGCCTTCATTCTCGCCAATGGCGTGTACCGCGGGCAGAGCATTGTCCCAAAAGACCGCCAGCAGTTTATCGGCAAGGGCGGCACGATTCTGAATGGCTCGGTGATCATCAAGGGATGGCGGCGTGAAGGCGCGCACTGGATCGCCGACGGCCTGCCCAGGCAACTACGGCCGAACGGGCACTGCCGCGGCAGGGTGAAGGTCTGTACGTTCCGCGAAGATCTGTTTGTCGGCGACGTCATATTTCAGCGCGTCGGATCGCTGAGCGCCCTCGGCCTCGGCAAGTGGTATTCCGATGGCAGCCGCGCCTTCCTGAGCGAGGATCCAGACGCCAGGCCGGTGGAGATGAGCACCGTGCCGCGCGCCTTCGGGGGCGACGCCGACGACGTGTACCTTCTGAACCTGATCGTCGAAAAATACGCGCCCGCCGCGCAATGGGGCGCGATCGACGCCCGGGACGGAAAGCGCTGGAAGGTCGTCGAGGTCCACGCCCGCTTCAATCACGGGATCGGCATCTATATCGGCCAGGGCACGCAGGTCTTTGGCGGCTCCTACAACTATAACGGTCAGATGGGGATGGGCGGCGGCGGCGACGGCACCATCATCGAGGACGTCGAGATCGCATTCAACAATTATGCCGGCTACGCGGTGGGATGGGAGGCCGGCGGTTTCAAGTTCGTGCGTTCGGACGGGTTGGTGGTTCGCAACTCCTGCGCCCATCACAATATCGGCCCGGGCATGTGGACGGATATCGACAACATCAACATTGTCTTCGAGGGCAACACCGTATTCGAGAATACGGGACCCGGAATCATGCACGAGCTCGGGTTCGCGGCGGTCATCCGCAACAACCGCGTCGCGCGAAACGGATCCGGGCGCGACGACTGGATGGGCGGTTCGCAGATCCTGATTCAGAACAGCCGGGACACGGAGGTCTATGGCAACACCATCGAAATGGCGCCAACCTTCGGTAACGGCATCGGCATGATCGAACAGAAGCGGGGCAACAGCCACAAGGGATACGGCCCCTGGACCACGCGCAACAACCGGGTCCACCACAATCAGATCATCTATCTGGGCAATCACGGGCTGACCGGCATGGTCGTCGATTTTCGCGCCGCCGAGTTCTGGCGGAACAACACGAACCGTTACGACCGCAACACTTACATCGCCGCCGACGCGAAACAAATCCTGTTCACCAATGTCCGCAAGCGGCCCTTCGGCACGCTGTCGCGGGATTTCGTACACAAGGGCGTATCGATACCCGGGCAAGAAGCGAACGGCACGCTCACCGTCGAACAGCGCCGGCCGATAAAGTTGTCGTGCGGAGGTTGATGCGGGCGGCGCCATTGCGCCGCTACGAATTTCCGTGAATTGCGCTCACGGGACGGGCCGGTCAGCGCCCGCCGGATTCGCCGAAAGAAACTTCCGCACAACGGCCGACCATTCGAATT
>CBDVDY010000037.1:0-16305 GCA_965372875.1 uncultured Alphaproteobacteria bacterium
GGCGCAAGGCAATCGCGCGGCCGGTCAGGACTGTATTGGTTGAATTATAAACTTTCTTTACGATTATACGTTGATTTATACTTGAAGTAGAATAATACTCACTTCGCATACAATCGATGGGGTTCGCTTTTGAGGAGGAATCGCAGTGGCTAAGATGAAGTCGGCCATGCCCGCCCGCAAGGTCACGGCGGCGACGCTTGGCGCCGCCGTCACCGGGCTTGTTATATGGGGTCTTAACAAATATGCCGGTGCCGGTATCGAGACGGAAGTCGCGAGTATGTTTGAAACCGTCGTTGTGGGCGTATTAGCCTATCTCGTTCCGCCGAGCGCCAAAGAACAGATCGTGCCCTGAACAGAGACGCATAGCCGCCACGCCCTCAACCGCCGATCGGGCCGCCATCCTCCCGCGTGATCGCGACCACCGAGGGGCGCGGCGGCACGGACGGGTCGAAATCGGGCCAGCGGGTCGACGGTGCCTCGAAGCGCGACCCGCCGCCGGGGTGCTGGACGGCGACGAAGAGGGTCTTTCCGTCGGGCGTGAAGGCCGGTCCGCAGGCTTCCGCCCCCCTTGGACAGGCGAAGAACATGCGCGCCTCGGCGCGGCCGGGGCCCGTGGTCTCGCAGGCGTAGATGCCGTCCGGGATGCCCGTCTCGGATTGCAGGCGCCCGCGGTCGGTGGCGATCCACAGCCGGCCCTTGGGATCGAAAGCGCAATTGTCGGGCGCGGCCAGCCAGTCTTTCCGTCGCGCGCCGGTCCGCGGCCACGCGCCATGCGCCGGGTCGCCGGGATCGCCGGCGAGCAGGAACATCTCCCAGCGGTAGGATTGCGCCGCGTGGTCGGCGGCACTTGACCCTTCGCCGCCGGCGCCCGGTGGGATCAGCTCGAGCACATGGCCGTAGCGGTTGTCGGCGCGCGGGTTGGCGGCGTCGGTCTGGCCGGGCTTGCGCCGGGTGTTGTTGGTCAGCATGACGTAGACGCGGCCGGTCGCCGGGTTGGTCTCGACGTCTTCCGGCCTGTCCATGGGCGTGGCCCCGGCGAGCGCGGCGGCGCGGCGCGCCTCGATCAACACGTCGGCCTGGCCATGGAACCCGTTGGCCGGCACCAGCCGATCCCGGCCGAAGACCAGCTTCAGCCAGCGCATCGTCCCGTCGGCGGAAAAGCGCGCGGCGTAAAGCGTGCCGTCATCCAGTAAATCCCTGTTGGCGGCGCGCCTCGCGGGATCGTAGCGGCCCCGCGTCACGAAGCGGAAGAGAAAGCCGAAGTGATGATCGTCGCCCGAATAGACCGCGAGCCGTCCGTCCGCCGCCAGCGCCGTGGTCGCACCCTCGCGCTGGAAGCGGCCAAGCGCGGTTCGCTTGCTGGGGCGCGCGTTCGGGTCGTAGGGGTCGAATTCGACAACCCATCCGAACCTGTTCGGCTCGTTGGGCTGCTTTTCCACATCGAAGCGGTCGAAGTACCGATGCCAGGCAAAACGCGGCTTGCCGACGATGCCATAGAGCGCGTGGTTGCGCGCCTCGGGTGTGTTGGCCGGATCGCCGCCGAAATAGCCGCGAAAGTTTTCCTCCGCGATCAATATTGTGCCCCAGGGCGTGGTGCCGCCGGCGCAATTGTTGAGGGTGCCGGCGACCGTTCGCCCGGCCGGGTCCGCCTTGGTACGAAGCCGGGGATGGCCGGCCGCCGGCCCCGCCAGACGCATTTCGGTGGTCGCGGTGAGGCGCCGGTTGTAGCGGCTGCCCGCGACCATTTCCCAGGTACGGCCACGCCGCGCGATTTCGACGACGCTGTGGCCGTGCGCCGCCATCTCGGTCTCGGCGCGGGCGCGGGACGGCGCGCGGCGCTGCTTTTCGGGCCACATCAGCGCGGCGGCCGTATATTCGTGGTTGACGCACAGGAGACCGCGATCCGAAACTTCCGAGCCCCGGGGCAGCGGCAGGAACGCCACGAAATCGTTGTTGAAGCCGAACTGCATGGCTTGGGCGGCGGCGCTCTGCGCGCGCGGATCAAAGGCAGGCGCATCGGCAAGAACCGGATCGCCCCAGCGCAACAGCACCTGGGCGCGATGGAAGGGGGCCACCGAGACGCCTTCCTCCAAGCCCGGTGCTATTGCCTGAAAATCCAAGCTGGTAGCGCCCGCCGCGAGTGCGGCCCGGCCAAACGCGGCGCCGGCAAGAGCCCGCCCGAGAACCCCAACCGCGCCCGCCGCCGCCAATCCCTGGACCGCGCGCCGCCGGCCAAAGCGCGCGCTGGCGATTTGACGCAAGGTCGGCACGCGGGCCGAACGACGCCTTGCGGCGCCGTCCGTTCCCCGGGAATCGTCTCGGCGCTCGTTCATGACACTTCCCTATCCCCTGTTGGACGCGGCGCGTGATCTCACTCTTACCGCGCCCGTGCCCGGGACGCCACGTCGCCCACAACTTTTCACTGCTTCGGCGTATGAACCGGCTGACCGCGCTGCCGGCCTCTGCTAGTTTCGCCTGTTTGTTCGCGAAGAGGGGGGACGAAATCGTGCGCCGAGCAATTCTCATAACGATTATAACAGTGCTGTCGGCATCCGCGCCGACCTGGGCTACCGGACCCGCCAGCGGCAGCCACGAATACCAGGTCGACCACTACGCGCTGGGCGATATCGGCACGCACCAATACACCTTCACCCACCAGGGCAAGGACCTGATCGTTACGTCGAAGATCCGGCTGCGGGCCAAGGTCCTGTTCGTGACGGTACGGCGCTATATGGCGGACCGTCGCGAGGTCTGGCGCGGCGGCCGTCTGATCGCGTTCGAGAGCCGGACCGACGACGACGGAGAGATTATCGAGGTAACGGCGCTCGCCGAGGGCGACAAGATGGTAATCGATGGGCCGAAAGGCCGCGTCGAAGCGCCCGGCGACATTATGCCGACCAGCGCCTGGAGCGTCGATTTCCTCAAGGGCGGAAAGATGATGGATACCGAAACCGGCAAGATCCTGTCGGTCACCGTCGCCGACATGGGCTTTGAGACGGTCGACATCGGAGGCAAACAGATCAAGGCCCGCAAATTCCACATCGGCGGGGACCTCGACCGCGACCTCTGGTATCGGCAGGACGGCACCTGGGTCAAGCTGCGGCTCACGCGCAATGACGACGTGATCTACGTAACCATGAAATAGCTGGGAAAGTAGCCGGGAAACCAGCCGGTTTCAGTCTACCGGGCCGGCCGCGCCGCGAGACGGCACCACCCGGCGGATCAGCGGCCCGACCGTCAATCCCTGGACGATCACCGAAAACACGACCACGCCGTAACATACGGCCAGCAGCGCATCCTTATGCGCCGAGGCGGGCAGCGCCAGCGCCAGCGCCACCGAGATGCCGCCCCGAAGTCCGCCCCAGGTCAGCACCCAGACCGCGCCTTTGGTGAACTCGCGCCACGGCCGCAGCACCGCAAGCGGCAGCGATACCGCGAGCAGCCGGGCGCCAAGCGCCAGCGGGATGGCGGCGAGCGCGGCGGCGACGAAAACCGGCTTGCCGCTCACCGCCAGTACCTCGAAGCCGATTACCAGAAACAGCAGCGAGTTCAAAATCTCGTCGATCAGCGTCCAGAAATTCAACAGGTGCTCGCGCGTCCGCTCGCTCATCGCGTAGCGCGTGCCGTGGTTGCCGATCAGCAGCCCGGCCACGACCACGGCGATCGGGCCGGAGACGTGCAGCGCGCTGGCAATCGCGTAGCTCCCGCTGACCAGCGCAAGGGTCAACAGGATTTCGACGTTGTGCTCGTCGATCGTACGCATGGCGCGGAAGACGATGTAGCCGGCCACAAGACCGAGAAGCGCGCCGCCCAGCGCCTCGCGCAAAAACAGAATCACCACGCCCGACGCGGTCGGCGGTTCCGCTCCGTGACCGCCGCCGAAGGCGATGGCGACGAGAATCGTGAACAGGACGATGCCGACGCCATCGTTGAACAAGCTTTCGCCGGCGATCTTGGCTTGCAGGCCGCGCGGCGCGTCGACGGAGCGGAAGACGCCAAGCACCGCGACCGGATCGGTGGGTGAAATGATCGCGCCCAGCACCAGGCAGGCGAGATAGGGCACGCCGAGGCCGAGCGCGTCGAAGATCAGCCAGGCGCCGGAGCCGATGACGATTGTCGAGATGAGCACGCCCACGGTGGCCATCAGCGAGATCGACCAGCGCCGCTCCTTCAGGGCTTCGAGATCGACGTGCAGCGCCCCGGCGAACAAAAGGAAGCTGAGGATCCCCTTCATCAAGGTATCCGTCAGGTCGATCTCGGCGAGGATACCCTGCACCGTGCCCTTGAGCCCCAGCGCCGGCAGCGCCCAATCCGCCGCAAGCACCGCGAACGAAGCCGCCAGCGCGATCACCATGAGCCCAATCGTGTGCGGCAGCCGCAGCACGCGGTGGTTCAGATAGCCGAAGACGGCTGACAGGACGAGCAGCAGGGCGATGAGGTTGAGAGCGGCTTCCATGGCTCCAATGCCGGCGGCGACGATACCCCCTAGGTAGCCGACCACGCGGCCCGGGGCAATGGCGCCGCGGCGCGGATACGCGGAGGGCAAGCTAGTGTCCAGGATTTGCCCGACAAGCCGCGACCCTCCATAATCGCCACGCCGAACCGACCTGCGGGGGGAGATCATGTATCGCGAAAATCGATTGAAGCAGCGCCTGTATTCGGGGCGCAAGGCGCTTGGCTGCTGGCTCGCCACGGGCAACCCGATGGTTGCCGAAATCATGGCGCTCGCCGGCTACGATTTCATCATGATCGACCACGAGCACGGGCCGGCCGACCCGATAAGCGCGCTGAGCGTGTTGCAGGCAATTTCGGCCAGCGACTGCACGTCGTTGTTGCGGGTGCCGTGGAACGACCCGGTCTACATCAAGCGCGCGCTCGACATCGGCGTCGAGGGAATCATGGTGCCGATGATCGAGACGGCCGCCGAGGCGCGCGCCGCCGTCGCCGCCTGCCGCTACCCGCCCGAGGGCATCCGTGGCGTGGCCACGTCCGCCATAAGGGCCACCGACTATGGGCTGTCCGAGGTCGATTACCTGCAAACCATCAACGAAAATCTGGTCATCCTATGCCAGATCGAATCGTTGAAGGCGATCGACAATATCGACGAGATCGCGGCCACCGAGAGCGTCGACGTTTTGTTCATCGGGCCGGCGGACATCGCCGCCGACATGGGCCTTCGCGGCCAGCTCGGACACCCCGAGGTCAAGGAGATGCTGTCCCGTACCGAGGCCGCGATCAAGCGCGCCGGCAAGCTGATGGGCACGGTGCCGCGCCACGGGCTCGACGCGCCGGCGCTGTTCGAGTTGGGCTACGACATGGTCTCGGGCGGCGGCGACGTGGCCCACATCAGAAACGAATCGGCCCGCCAAGTGGCCGCGCACCGGAAGATATACGGATCGTAACGAAGATCGGGAGGATTCCAGCATGACCGACTTGACCAACCGCCAATGGCTCCTCAAGAGCCGGCCGCCGGGCGCGCCCGAGGAGGGCAATTTCGAGTTGGCGGAGACGCCGGTGCCGGACCCAAGCGACGGCGAGGTGCTGGTACGCTCCATCTATCTCTCGCTCGACCCTTACATGCGCGGGCGCATGCGCGACGTGAAATCCTACGTGCCCCCGGTGCAACTCGGCGACGTGATGGAGGGCGGCGGCGTCGGCGAAGTCGTTGCCTCGAACAATACGAAATTCGCCAAGGGCGAAATCGTCGAGGGCCGCCTGGGCTGGCAGGAATATATGCTTTCCGACGGCGCGAGCCTGCGCAAGGTGGACCCCTCGCTGGCGCCGATTTCGACCGCTAACGGTATCCTCGGCATGCCCGGGATGACCGCCTATTTCGGCTTCCTGGACGTGGGCCTGCCGAAGGAGGGCGAAACCGTGGTGGTCTCGGCCGCCTCGGGCGCGGTGGGCGGGCTGGTGGGCCAGATCGCCAAGATCAAGGGCTGCCGCGCGGTGGGCATCGCCGGCTCGGACGAGAAGTGCCGGTACATCGTGGACGAACTCGGCTTCGACGCGGCCATCGACTACAAGACCCAGGATTTGCACGAAGCCCTGAAACAGGCCTGCCCCGACGGCGTCGACGTCTATTTCGACAATGTCGGCGGGGCGACGCTGGACACCGTTCTGCGGCACATCAACATCAAGGCCCGCATCGTCATTTGCGGCATGATCTCGGAATACAACCTCGCCGGGCCCGAGCTGGTGCCTCGGCACACCCGCTTCCTGCTGGTCAACCGGGCCCGCATGGAGGGCCTGATCGTGTTCGACTTTCTCAAGCGATATCCCGAGGGCATGAAGCAGATGGCCGAGTGGCTCGAGGCCGGAAAGCTCAAATACCGGGAAGACATCGTCGAGGGCCTGGAGAACATGCCGAAGGCTTTCATCGGCCTGCTGCGCGGCGAGAATTTCGGCAAAATGATGATCAAGGCCGGCGACGAACCGGCCTAGGGGTCCAAGGCCACTCCGCCGGCGCCCCGGCGCCCCAGCCCCTTCCCGCCGCCGGGCGGCGGCAAGAGTTTGGCAATATCTTTGCGCTCTAATACCGCCGGCGCCGCGGCGATGGCCGCGGCACGGCGGTGTCGAGGCGCGCGCGATGAAACCTCCTGCAAATCCCACCCAGCCGGGGATGTCTGGGAAGCCCGGCCGCCGCGCGGCCATGCGCGTCAGCCGTCGCGAATGGCTGGTTGGCGCGGCGGCGGCGGCGGCCGGCGCGATCCTGGCGCCGAAGCCGGCCCGCGCACTGCTGCCCGGCGGCGCGCCCCGCCAGCTCGACGACGTTACGCGGTTTTTCGACCTGCTGGCGCTCATCGACCAGGAAGAGGACGGCGCCGCCGCCACGCCCGGCTGGGTGCGCAAGTGGATAAGGCCAGTGCGGGTGCGCCTGCGCGGAAGCGTGTCCGCGCGCCTCGCGGCCGAGTTGGATTCCGCCATGGCGCCGCTGTCGCGCTGGACCGGCCTGCCGTTTCGGCGCGCGCCGGAACACGGCCCCGCCGAGATCACCATCGAGGTCAAGTCCGACCAAGCGCAAATCGAGCAGTTCGGCGCCGGCGGACAGGTCTGCACCTGCGCGACCTTTGGCTGGGGCGGCCGGCTGCACACGGGCCATATCGAGATCAGCGCGCGCCACGCGGATTGCCTGCGGCACGAACTCATGCACGCCATCGGCTTCGACAACCATTGGGCCGGCGATGGCGGCCCCCGTTCCGCCGGCGGGCAGGTGCGAACCGCGCTGGCGCCGCGCCATTCTCCCCATCGCGCCGACGGGTTCACGCGCTGGGACGAACTCGTCATCCGCACGCTTTACGATCCCCGCCTCGAGCCCCGCATGCCGCGCGCCCGGGCGCTGCCCATCGCGCGGGAAATCCTGTCGTCATTGATGAATTCGTAAAACGCTTCGCCTGTCCGCTCAGAGCCTGGTCACGTCCGGCGTGAACAAATAGCCGCCGCCGCGGACGGTCTTGATCAGGGCTGGATTCTTCGGGTCGATCTCGATCTTGCGGCGCAGCCGGTGGACGAGCACGTCGATGCTGCGGTCGAACGGTTCCTGCTCGCGGTTGCGCGCGAGATCGAGCAGCCGGTCGCGGCTCATGACCCGATTCGGATTGTGCACCATCGTCGCGAGCAGCGAGAATTCGGCGGTGGTCAACAGGACATCCAACCCCTCCGGCGACATCAGCCGCCTGGAGCCTATTTCCAACTGCCAGCCATCGAACGCCGCGATGTCGGATTCCGCCGGCGTCGCCGCCGCGGCGCCCGCCGCTCGCCGCAGGACGCTCCGCACGCGCGCCAAAAGCTCGCGCAACTCGAACGGCTTGGGCAGATAATCGTCGGCCCCCATTTCGAGACCCACGATCCGGTCAACCAAGTCGCTCTTGCCGGTCAGCATGATGATGCCCACCGAGGAGTTGGCGCGCAGGTAGCCCGCCTGCTGCAATCCATCTTCGCCCGGCATGACGAGATCGAGAATGACGAGATCGGCCGGATCGTCGGCGATGATCCGCCTCATTTCCTTGCCGTCCGACGCCGTAGAAACACGGTAACCCTGCTTGCACAGGTAGCGTTCGATCAGGTCCCGTATTTCGGGTTCGTCGTCGACGACAAGAATGTGTTCCGAATTAGCCATTTCCCGTTAATTAGAGTGAATTCCCACGCGGTCAATCTACCCTAATGCCGACCGTTCTTCGACTCGCCTCCCAGTTTACACCAACCTCGTGTTTTCTTGAAACAAACTGTAACAAACAAAAATTCGTTGCGCCCCAAACTGAAATACCACCGCAACAAAAAATTCTACCCTATTCGCGCCGGCGCGGCCGCCTTACGGGTATGGCTGCCAGGCGGCGGCCTCAACGTGCCTTTTTGCCGCGCCGCCGGCCCGACCGCGTGGACTCGATGGCGGCGACATCCACGTCGGCCCGGTTGGGCGAAAAGGAATAGGCGGCGCGCCCCCGCTTGTTCTCGTCGACCATGAGGCGGTGATTGAGCGGTGGAAACGCGCGCTGGCTGCAATCGAGCCGCTCGCAAACCCGGCAGCTCGTGCCGATCGGCGTAGCGGCGTCACGGTTCTTGACGTCGATGCCGTCGGCGTAAACCAGCTGGCCCGCGTAGGAAATCTCGCAGCCCAGGGCAATGGCGAATTCCTGTGCCGGGGTGCTGTGGCCGCCGATGATCTTGGTCACCGTCCGCGCGATGCTGAAATAGGCGGTGCCGTCGGGTGTCTCGGCGACCTGGGTCTGGATGATTCCGGGCGTGCGAAAGGCGTCGTGCACGATCCAGCGCGGACAGGCGCCGCCGAAGCGCGCGAAATTGAAGGCCGAGGCGCTGAACCGCTTGGAGACGTTGCCCGCCTTGTCGATGCGGATGAGAAAGAACGGCACGCCCTTGGAGCCGGGCCGTTGCAGGGTGGTAAGCCGGTGGCAGACCTGTTCGAAGCTGGCGCCGAATCGGTGCTCCAGTATTTCGATATCGCAACGCACGGCGCGGGCGGAATCGAGGAACCGGTCGTAGGGCATCATCACCGCGCCGGCGAAGTAGTTGGCGAGGCCGAGCCGGGCGAGCTTGCGCGCCTCATCGGTGCTGAATTCCTCGCGCGCGATCACCCGGTCGATCAGTTCGCCGTGCTGCATGAAGGCGAGCTGGCAGGCGAGTTGGAAGTGGCGCCCGTCGGGCGGCAGCATCTCCGAGATCAGGATGCGGCGGTTGTGGCGGTCGAAACGGCGGATGGCGGCGCCCATGACGTCCACCGGCATCAGCTTGACCCGCAAATTGTGGACCCGTTCGAGCGTGTCGGCGAGGCCGCGGAACAAATCGCTGATCTCCAGCTCGGAATCGGCCCACAGTTCCTCGGCCACGGTCTCCAGCTCGGGAAAATGGTTGGCGCGGTCGTGGAAGAAGTCGCGCACCTCGTCGAGCGGAAAGACCGAGCTTTGCAGCACCTGTAGCTGGTCGCGGTCCGCCATGCGCTCGGCCAGGCCCCTGAGGTCCTCGTCCCGCGCGCGATAGGCGTTGTAGAGAGCGACCACCGCCTGGCCCAGCGCCGGCGGCAAATTGGCCAGCTCGCGGATGTCCTGGGCGCCCAGATCGCTGCCCTCGAACAGCGGATCGCCGAACACCTCGCGCAGGCCGGCGACCAGCCGCGCCTCCTCGTCCTCCGCGAAATTCTGCAGATCGACCTCGAAAACCTGGCCCAGCTTGAGCAGGAACGGCACCGTGACCGGCCGCTGATTGTGTTCGATAAGGTTAAGATAGCTGGGCGAAATACCCAGCTGCTCGGCCATCTCGGCCTGGGTCAGATTGTGCTCGCGCCGGAGCCTGCGCACCTTGTGGCCCAGCATCGCCTTCTTGTCCATCGCGGCGCTCCCTTGGGGCTGGCCGGTGTTTGGCGCCACCCCGTCCTCGGAAATTTACAAACATTACAAATTTACACATATCCTAATTTGTCATGTTACAAAAAGACTATTTTACAATCAATAGGTTATTGATCCCTTGGTTAAACGTCGATTAAAGTAATGAAATTGCTACGGTGCCATGCATGACGTTGCGGCCGTAGCGGGGAGATTTTCCGGATCCCGATACCGGGCTCGGCTCACGCGGAAGGAGAGCGACATGGCGCCACTCGACCAAACCGGCTTCAGCACCCCCGACCAAGAGACGCGCGAGGCCATCCACGCGCGGCGTTGGCACGGCATCGTCCGCGACTACACCGCGGACGAGGTGGAGCGTCTGTCGGGCTCGCTCAGGATCGAGCACACGCTGGCGGAGGCCGGCGCGCGGCGACTCTGGGAGCTTCTGCACACGCGGCCCTTCCTGCCGTCGCTTGGCGCGCTCACGGGCAACCAGGCGATGCAGATGGTCAAGGCCGGGCTCGAGGCGATCTATCTGTCCGGCTGGCAGGTCGCGGCCGACGCCAATATCGCCGGCCAGATGTATCCGGATCAGAGCCTGTATCCCGCCAACTCCGGGCCGATGGTGGTCGAGCGCATCAATCGTGCGCTGCAGCGCGCCGACCAGATTCACCACATGGAAGGCGACGACAAAATTCATTGGTTCGCGCCGATCATCGCCGATGCCGAGGCCGGTTTCGGTGGCCCCTTGAACGCCTTCGAGCTGATGAAATCGATGATCGAGGCGGGCGCCGCCGGCGTCCATTTCGAGGACCAACTGGCGTCGGAAAAGAAATGCGGCCATCTCGGCGGCAAGGTGCTGGTGCCGACGCGGAATTTCGTCCGCATCCTGAACGCGGCGCGGCTGGCGGCCGACGTCAGCGGCACCTCGACGCTGCTGCTGGCGCGGACCGACGCGGAAAGCGCGCAGCTCATCACCAGCGACATCGACGAGCGCGACCATCCGTTCATCGATTTCGATGCCGGCCGCACGCCGGAAGGCTTCTACCGTCTGAAAAAGGACGTGGGCGTCGAGCACTGCATCGCCCGCGGCCTGGCCTACGCGCCCTACGCCGATCTGTTGTGGTGGGAGACCTCGAAGCCCAACCTCGACGAGGCGCGCCGCTTCGCCGAGGCGATTCACGAGAAATTCCCGGGCAAGCTCCTGGCCTACAACTGCTCGCCGTCCTTCAATTGGCAGGGCAATCTGGACGAGGACACCATCGCCTCATTCCAGGAGGAGCTGGGCGCGCTGGGCTACAAGTACCAGTTCGTCACGCTGGCCGGGTTCCACAGCCTCAACTCCGCGAGCTTCAACATGGCGCGGGACTTCCGGCGGCACGGCATGGCCGCCTACTCCCGCCTGCAACAGGCCGAATTCGCGGCCGAGGCCGACGGCTACACCGCGACCCGCCACCAGCGCGAAGTCGGCACCGGCTATTTCGACGCCGTGAGCACCGCGATTTCGGGCGGCCAGTCCTCGACCACGGCGATGGCGGACTCGACCGAATCCGATCAGTTCCACGGATAGCGCGGAAGGAGAGCGACATGGGCGCCGCCAGTTACTGGGTCATCGGCAGCGAATTCACCGACACCGAGTTTTGCGAGGTGGTCGGCGGCACACAGACCGTATTCGGCCCCTACGGCAGCTACCAGGACGCGCGGTTGAAATGGCGCGAGAAGGCCGACGCCACGCGCGCCAGCTGCCATGTCCGTTACACGATCGTGGAGGAGGCCTTGGTACCGGCGATCGCGGGTACCTGAGGTCTGGCCCGGCTCCCCCGGGCCAAAACGCGAAGACTGCGCGGCTGGGCTCTTTCGCTCGGCCGCGCTTTTTTTTACCGCGCCGGAACGCCGGTCATGGCGCCGCTGTCCGCGCCGCGCCGTTCGGTCCGAAATGGATGCCGCACTCGTCCTTCTCCTGGCCGCGCCAGCGGCCGGCGCGGACGTGTTCGCCCGGCGCCACCCGGTCGGTGCACGGCATGCAGCCGACCGACCGGAAGCCCTCGGCCTCGAGCGGGTGATGGGGCAGGTCGTGCGACTCGAAATATTGCTTGATCTCCGAAGGGCTCCAGCGCGCCAGCGGGTTGATCTTGACCCGGCCGTCGAGCGCTTCGACGGGGACCAGATTGTGGCGCGCCCCGCCCTGATAGGCCTTGCGCCCTGTGATCCAGGCGCCGAAACCCTCGAGCGCCCGCGAGAGCGGCTCGACCTTGCGCAGGAAACAGCACAGGTTCGGGTCGCGCCGCCACAGCTCGCCGTCGCCATCGGGACCGCCCACGCGCGCCACGCTGGGGCTGACGGTGCGCACGTCGGCGAGACCAAAATGCTCTATCAGTTGATCGCGGTACTTCAGGGTCGCGGGGAACAGGCGGCCGGTATCGACGAAGGTGACCGGTACCGACGGATCGATCCGGGCCGCCATGTGCAAAAGCACCGCCGCCTCGGCGCCGAAGGACGAGACCAGGGTGATTTCGCCCGGGAACTCGCGCTCGATCATCGCGGCGAGCAGTTCGGCGCCGGACGCACCCTCATACCGCCGCGCGAGAATCCTGGCGCGCGCCTCGGCCGCTTCCTCCAGCGCCGGACTGGGTTCGGATGGCGCGCGGGCGCCTAGAGCGGTGTCGAGGGACATCGCGCCGCCCTACTCCGCCGCCGTCCGGCGATGGCGCAGCACCGAAACCGGCGCGCGTTCGTCGCCCGTGGGTTGATACCAGATGGCGATCTCGGTCATCGCCCGCCGCCAGCTCCCCTCGGCGGCGCCCTCGGCCTCGAAGGCGTCGAAGCCGCAGCGGTGCATGAACAGGAACTGATCCGCCAACACGTTGCCGACGGCGCGCAACTCGCCCCGGAAGCCGTAGCGTTCGCGCAGCAGCCTTGCATAGGAATAGGCCCGCCCGTCGGTGAATTTGGGAAATTCCAGCGCGATCAATTCGAAAACGCCGATATCCTCGGCGATCTCCGAAGGCGGCTCGCCGCTGGCGAGGCGGATGCCGAGCGGGCCGCCGCGGGCGATCAGCGCCGCGCGCTCCGCCCGCCAGCGCGCCAGGCCGACGATCGCCGGACCCGTTTGCGGCAGCGGCGCGTCGTCCGCCACCGTTCGCCACGCGTCGGCGGTGATCCGCCCATCCTTAATCAGTCGCATAGAGTTTCTCCCTGAAGGGATCGAGGCCGACCCGCCGGCAGGTGTCGACGAACGCCTCGCCCTCGTCGCGAACGTCCAGATAGACGCCAATGATGGTCTCGACCGCGTCGACGATTTCGTCGGACGAGAAGGCCCTTCCCACGATGTCACCGATCGCGGCCTTTTCGTCCGCCCGGCCGCCGAGCGTGATCTGATAGAATTCCTCGCCCTTCTTATCGACGCCGAGGATGCCGATGTGGCCGACGTGGTGGTGGCCGCAGGCGTTGATGCAGCCCGAAATATTGAGCTTGATGGCGCCGATATCGTGCTGCCGGTCGAGGTCGGCGAAGCGTTCGCCGATGCGCTGCGCCACCGGGATCGACCTGGTGTTGGCGAGGTTGCAGTAATCCAGCCCGGGGCAGGCAATGATATCGGTGACCAGACCGATATTCGGGGTCGCCAGGCCGAGCGGCACCAGCGCCCGCCACATCTCGTAGAGATCGGCCTGCCGGACGTGCGGCAGCACCAGGTTTTGGTGATAGGTGACGCGGATCTCGCCCCGGCTGTAATGGTCGGCCATGTCCGCCGCCGCGTCCATCTGCTCGGCCGTGGCGTCGCCCGGCACATCGCCGATCCGTTTCAGCGACAGATCGACGATCGCGTAACCCGGCGCCTTGTGCGGCTTGGCGTTGGTCCGCAGCCACGCGGCGAAAGCCGAATCGTTATCCCGCGCCAAGGCAAGCGCCGGGGGGTCGTCGTCCAGCGCTTCGAAGGCGGGTGGCGCGAAGTAGGCCTCGATACGGCGCAGTTCTTCTTCCGGCAGCCGCAGCGCGCCGTCCGCGATCTGGCGCCATTCCTCCTCGACCAGCTCGGTGAACGCCTCGGCGCCCATCTCGTGGACCAGGATTTTGATGCGCGCCTTGTACATGTTGTCGCGCCGGCCGAGCATGTTGTAGACGCGGAGAATGGCCTCGATATACGACAGGAGGTCGCGCTTCGGCAGGAACGCGCGGATCGTCTTGGCGACGATCGGGGTGCGCCCCTGGCCGCCGCCGACCATCACCTCGAAACCGACCTCGCCGGCCTCGTTTCGAAGCATGCGCAAGCCGATGTCGTGCACCCGAATGGCCGCCCGGTCGTTGGGCGAGCCGGTGACCGCGACCTTGAACTTGCGCGGCAGGAACGAGAACTCGGGATGCAGCGTCGACCATTGCCGGATGATCTCGGCATAGATGCGCGGATCCTCGATCTCGTCGCCGGCGGCCCCGGCGTACTGATCGGCGGTGACGTTGCGGATGCAGTTGCCGCTGGTCTGGATGGCGTGCATCTGCACCTTGGCCAGATCGGCCAGGATATCGGGCACGTCCTCGAGCCGCGGCCAGTTGTACTGGATGTTCTGGCGCGTGGTGAAATGGCCATAGCCCTTGTCGTAGCGCCGCGCGATATGGGCCAGCATCCGCATCTGCGCCGACGACAGGGTGCCGTACGGGATGGCAACCCGCAGCATGTAGGCGTGGAGTTGCAGATAGAGGCCGTTCATCAGCCGCAGCGGCCGGAACTCGTCCTCGCTCAACTCGCCTTGCAGGCGCCGCGCCACCTGGCCGCGGAACTGTCCGACCCGCTGATCGACGAAACCCTGATCGAACTCGTCATAGCGGTACATCAGGGGGCCTCGCGGGTTTGCGCGGTGGCGGTCTCGACGGTCGGGCCCTGGGCGCGAATCAGTTCGCGCCGGCGGGCCGGCCGGAGATTCTCGCCGCCGCGTGTCAGGTCGATGAGATACGGCCCGACCACGTCCCGGGCGGCCGCCCCTTCGGCTTGCCGCAGGAGCCGCGCCGCATCATCCCGGCCACTCGTGGTCAGCGCGTCGTCCAGGCGCTCCGACCAGCCGCCGCGTCGGCTGAGATAGACCACCAGCCCGTCGGAAAGCCGATTCGCGGTAATTGCCTGGAGCGTCATCGCCGCCTCGTTCCTCAACTCGCCACGGCCCGCGCCGCCGGCGTTTCTGCGGCGGCGACGCCCGGTACGATCTCAACCCGAATTCCGGCCTCGGCCAAAGCCGCGCGCTCCACGTCGGCACCGGCGAATGTCATGGGATCGCCGAGCCGGAGCCGCACCACGCGCTGGCCCCGGCGCGCGCGACCAATCAATAATGCGGTGATCTTTTCCTGGATCGGCCCACCGACCGCGACTCGCTCGGCCTCGCGGCGCGCGAAGTTCACGATCTCCGGCCCGACCGACCGGTCATGGATCACCACGTCGGCGCGCAGCAACAGACGGTGCGCCCGGATGGTCAGAAGATCGGCGTCTCCGGGGCCGGCGCCGACAAAGTGGACGACTCCGTCCGGCGCCTCGGGCGCGTCGCGGTTGACCAGCGACAGCATGCCGGCGCCCGCCGCGGCCAATTCGCCGCGCAGCACCAACTGGGCGGTCTCGCTGTCGAAGAAGTTCTCCCAGAACCGGCGCCGCGCCTGCTTGCCGCCGATCGTGGCCCTGACCGCGCCGCGGAAGCTTTCGGCGAAACGGGCAAGCCGTCCCAGCTCGGCCGGCAAAAGCCGTTCGATCCGCGCCCGCACCTCGCGCGCCAGTACCGGCGCCGCGCCGCCGGTGGAGATGCCGACGAGGATTGGGTCGCGGTCGACGATGGCCGGCATGATGAAGGTCGACAGGTCGGCGCGGTCGGCGACGTTGACCGGCACGCCCGCGTCCCGGGCGGCGCGCGAGACCTCGGAATCCACGCCGTCATTCGCGCCGTCATCCCCGGTGGCGGCGAACGCGATAGCGCTGCCGTCCACGTCGGACCGCCGGAAGCCGCGCCGCGCCAAAGCGATCTCGCCGCGCGCCGCGAAACCGGCGATCTCGTCGGCAATTTCGGGGCCCTCGGGGGCGATTACGGTCACCGCCGCGCCGGCCGCCAGGAGATGCCGCACCCGCGCCGCGGCCACCGCGCCGCCGCCCACGACCAGCGCGCGACGCGATTCGAGACGCATGAATATTGGCAAATGCCGCATACCGTCCTGCCGCCCTCGGCTTCCCGTCACCGATCGGCCACGACATCCCCGCCGCGGCCCTTTCCGGATCGACTGTAAAATTGCGTCGAGTCCCGGTTTATTATCCGTCAGAATACTGTATTAAATCGTATTCTACGTCAAATGCAATGTTAAATATGATATTTCACGTTAATTATACGTTGAATAGACATGCAACACGCCGTGCCGGGCCGCCGGCGGTAGATGGGGGCTGGGAAGGGGTGGAGCGGGTGAGGGGAATCGAACCCCCGTCTTAAGCTTGGGAAGCTCCTGCTCT
>CBDVDY010000038.1:0-16250 GCA_965372875.1 uncultured Alphaproteobacteria bacterium
AGCACCACGAGAGTCTCGACCAGACGCTGGGCCAGGTAGCGGCTCATGCGCGGCCACCGTTGGTTAGCGCGCCCGCAACCGGCCCCTCGGCGGCCACGTCGTCGCGGAAATGGCAGGCGGCCAGGTGGCTCGATTCCGCGATTCCAAGCTGGGCGCCCTCCGGCGCGGCAGGCGGTTCGAGGGTTGGCGGCTCGGCGCGGCAGAGATCCTCGGCGCGGGGGCAGCGCGGGTGGAAGGGGCAGCCCGGCGGCGGGTCCAGCGGGCTCGGCACGTCGCCTTCCAGGGCCGCGCCGCGCGCCCGCCTGCGGCCCCTTTTGCCGCCGCCGATCAGCGGCACCGCGGCGATCAGCGCCCGCGTATAAGGGTGCGCCGGGGCGGCGAACAGGGACTCGCGCGGAGCGATCTCGACGATGTGGCCGAGATACATCACCGCCACCCGGTCGGCGATGGCATCGACCACCGCCAGATCGTGGGTGATGAACAGGGTGGCGATGCCGAGCTCGCGCTTGAGCATGGCGAAGATCTCCAGCATCTGGCTTTGCAGCGAGACGTCGAGGGCCGAGAGCGGCTCGTCGGCGACGATCAAATCGGGCTCGAGGATCAGCGCCCGGGCGATGGCGATGCGCTGGCGCTGGCCGCCGGCGAACTGGTGCGGGTAGCGGTCGAGCATGGAAGGGTCGAGGCTCATGCGCCGGGCCGCCGCCGCCACCAGCTCGCGGCGCTCGGCCTTGCCGGCCCGTCCGCCCCGTCCACCCCATCCGCCCCGTCCGTCCCGTCCACCCCATCCGCCCCGTCCGTCCCGTCCGCCCCGTCCACCCGGGCCGCCGCCGCCGCCGATGCCGTGGATCAGCAGCGGCTCCTCGAGGATGGCCGAGACCGGGCGGCGCGGGTTGAGCGAGGCGTAGGGGTCCTGGAAGATGATCTGGATGCGCCTTCGCACGGGTTTCAGCGCGCGCGGCTTCAGCCCGGTGATCTCCGCGCCGTCCAGCGCCACCGAGCCGGCGGTCGGCCGGTAGAGGCCGGCGATGGTGCGGCCGAGCGTGGTCTTGCCGCAGCCCGATTCGCCGACCAGGGCCAGGGTCTCGCCCCTCGCCATTTCGAAACTCACCGTGTTCACGGCATGAACACGAGGGCCCGGCCCGGAAAGCCAGCCATCCCGCCTGGTCGCAAAATGTTTGACCAGCCCGTCGACGGCGAGCAGCGGCGGGGCGGGCCCGCTCATTGGCCGGCCCTGAAGCAGGCGACGAGGCGGCCGCCGCCCAGGTCCGCGAGCTCCGGCTCGGCCTCGGCGCAGTCGGGGCCGGCCAGGGCGCAGCGGTTGCGGAAGCGGCAGCCGCGCGGCAAATCGTGGAGCGGCGGCACGCTGCCGGGGATGGCGGCGAGCGCCCGGCGGCGGCCGAGCTGGGGCACCGTGGCCATCAGCGCGGCGGTGTAGGGGTGCAGCGGCTCGGCGAACAGGGCGTCGGCCGGGGCGCGCTCGACCACCCTTCCGGCGTACATCACCATCACCTCGTCGGCGACCTCGGAGATGACGCCGAGATTGTGGCTGATGAACTGGATGGCCATGCCGAGCTGGTCCTGGATGTCGAGCATGAGATCGAGGATCTGCGCCTGGATGGTGACGTCCAGCGCCGTGGTCGGCTCGTCGGCCAGCAGCAGCGCCGGCCGGCAGGCCAGCGCCATGGCGATCATCGCGCGCTGGCGCATGCCGCCGGAAAGCTGGTGCGGATAGTCGCGCGCGCGCTGGGCGGGATCGGGGATGCCGACCCGGTCGAGCATGGCGACCGCACCCTCCCAGGCCTCGGCCCGGCCCATCTCGCGGTGCAGGCGGAAGGTCTCGGCGATCTGGTCGCCGACGCTGAACACCGGGTTGAGCGCGGTCATCGGCTCCTGGAAGATCATCGCCACCCGGGCGCCGCGCACCGCCCGCATGGCGCGCTCGCCGAGCCCGGTCAAAGCCTCGCCCTCGAGCCGGACCTCGCCGGCGACGATGCGGCCGGGCGGCGGCACCAGGCGCATCAGCGCCAGCGCGGTCACCGACTTGCCGCAGCCCGATTCGCCGACCACGCCCAGCGTGCGGCCCGCCGGCACCGCGTAGGAAATCCCGTCGACCGCGCGCACGGGCCCGTCGTCGGTGGCGAATTCGACGGCCAGCCCCCGGACCTCCAGGACCGGTGCCGCGCCCTGGTCCTTGGGCTCGGCGGCTAGGGCGCCGGCTCCGCGCGCCAATATTCGACCCACAGGGTGGTGGTGAACTGGTGGCCGGTCGGCTCCACGCCCTTGAGCCATTTCGGCAGGATGAAGGGATTGGCCCGGAAGTAGAGCGGGATCACCGGCAGCTCATGCACATAGATATCCTGCAGCCGGTGCCACAGCGCCTGGCGCTTGTCGCGGTCGAGCTCGACCTCGATCCGGTCGATCAGCCGGTCGACCTCGTCGTTCTTGAAGCCGGTGGTGTTCTGGCCCGAGAAATTGTTCTCCGGCGTCGGGATCTGGTCCGAGCGCAGCACCGTGCGCGGCACGCTCTCGGGCGAGCTGATCCAGGCGAACATGGCGAGCCCGGTGAAGCGGCGCTCGCGCACGGTCTGGCCGAAGAACACGCGCGGCGGCTCGTTGCGTATGCGGACGTCGATGCCGAGCTTTCTCCACTGGCTCTGCAGCACCTGCTGCACCGTCTCGCGCGAGCGGTTTCCGGCCGTGGTCATCAGCGTCAGCGTCAGCGGCTCGCCTTCCTTGTTGTGGCGCACGCCGCGCCGCTTCTTTTTCCAGCCGGCCTGGTCCAGCAGCTTGGCTGCGCGCTTGGGGTCGTAGCGGTACGAGGCGACGTTGGGCTTGGCGATCCAGTCGAGCGGGTTGACGAAGGAATTGGCGACCGGCTGGCGGCCGCGGAACAGCTGCTTGTTGATGATGGCGCGGTCGATGCCGAGGATCAGGGCGCGGCGCACCCGGCGGTCGGCGAGGATCGGGTTGTCGAGGTTGAGGTCGAGATGTTCGTAAATCAGCCCGGGCCGGTACTTGAAATCGTAGCGCTTGGCGTTGCGTTTCTCGAAGGCCAGCGCCTGGTCGAGCGAGAGCCCGAGCTCGCCGGCGATATAGTCGATGGCGCCCGAGCGCAAATTGGCTTCGAGCGCGGCGGTGTTCTCGATCTTGCGCACGACGATGCGCTTGAAGTGGGGCTTCTTGCCGTACCAGTGCGGGTTCCGCTCGAGCACCACGTGCGAGCCCAGCACCATCTCGGCGATCCGGTAGGGCCCGTAATAGAGACCGGGATTGCTGGTGTCCCGGTCGTAGAGCGTGCGGTTCTTGTATTCCGCCGGTTCGGAAAATGCCTCGCGTTCGAGATGCGCCGGCAGCGGCTCCAGCGAGGCGCGCTCTGGATAATCGAAATAAACCTTGTCGAGATGGGCGGTGAAGCGTTTGTCGTCGTGCACGTCGATCGACCGGATGCGCTGGTAGAAGTCGCGGTTGACCACGCCCGAGCGGGGATGCCGGCCGATCTCCCAGGCCAGCAACACATCCTTGGTGGTGACCGGCGTGCCGTCGCCCCAGGTGGCGTCGGCATGGATGGCGAGGTCGATGGCCATGCCCTTGCCGCCGTCGGGCAGATCCTCGAGCCGCGCCTTGCCGTTCTCGATGCTCGGCAACTCGGTGCACAGCATGCAGACGACCTTCCAGTCCTTGTCGTAAACGGTGAAGGGCCGCCGCGTCATCGCCAGGATGTAGGACTTGGCCAGCATCGGCTCGATCGCCGGGTTGAAGGTGGCGGGGAACTGGGTAATGCCGATGGTGAGCTCGTCCCTCGCCGCATTCGCATCTTTCCCGGCGGCGGCAATTGCGGGCAGGGCGAGGCCCAAAAGACAGCACAGCAGCGCGCTAAGACGTTTCACGATCAATTTCCGCGCGCCGGCGCCAGCCAGCCCAGGCTGTCTTCGGTTTTGCCCGAGGGGACGTACTCGGCCGCCGTCCAGCCCTCGTAGCCCATGGCGTCGAGGGCGCGGAACAGCCGGGGAAAATCAATCTCGCCGGTGCCCGGCTCGTGGCGTCCGGGCGCGTCGGCGAACTGGATGTGGCCGATCGTGTCCTTGAGCCGCGCGATGGTGGGGACCGGCTCCTCGCCCATCACCCGCAAATGATAGACGTCGCACAGCATGCCGACGTTGGTGCGGCCGGCGCGGGTGATGGCGTCGAGGGCGCGCTCGAGACTGTCGACGAAATAACCGGGACGGTCGCGGCCGTTGACCGGCTCGACCAGCACGCCGGCGCCCACCTGCTCCAACTCGGCGCCCGCATAGGCCAGGTTTTCGGCGAACAAAGCGAGGCAGGCGCCGGCGTCGGTTTCCTCACCCGGGACGCCGGCCAGGACGTGCACCCGGCGGCAGCCCAGGGCCTCGGCATAGCGCCGCGCCGCCGCTATGCCCTCGCGGAATTGCGCCTCGCGCCCCGGCAGCGCGCCGAACCCGGCTTCGCCCTTGTCGGGATCGCCCATCGGCGTGTTGATGAGCGCTACCTCGATATCGGCGGCTTCGCGCGCCCGCGCCAGTACGTCCGGCTCGGCTTCGTAAGGCATCTGAATTTCGACCGCGTCGAAGCCGGCCTGGCGCGCCGCCAAAAAGCGGTCGGGCAAGGCGTGCTCGGTGAACATCATCGTAATGCTGGCGGCGAATTTGGGCATCGTCTCGATCCGGTGCGGCCCGGGCGCCAAGAACCTAGCGCCGCGCAACCGGTTTGGGAAGACGTGTTGAGACCGGTCGATATCAGCCGCCGAGAACCGCGCTCTCGAGCGCCTCGCTACCCATGATATCGAGCACCGAGCCCGCGAGTGCAATGCGCCCGGCGTTGAACACATAGGCGCGGTCGGCTATTTCCAGGGCGGTGTTCGCGTTCTGCTCGGCCAGCAGCACCGCCGTGCCCTGACCGGCGATCCGTTCGAGCCGCGCCATCACGTCGGCCACCAGCCGGGCCGAAAGGCCGAACGATGGCTCGTCCAGCAGCAGCAGCCTGGGTTTCGACATCAACGCCCGCGCGATGGCCAGCATCTGGCTCTGCCCGCCGGAAAGTTGCCAGGCGCGGATGTGCGCCTTGTCCTCGAGCTGCGGGAACAATCCGAACGCGTCGTCCAGCCGCCGCATGCGCTCGGCGCGGTCCGCGCGGCAGGCGACCTCCAGATTCTCGCGCACGGTCATGCCCGGGAACGGTCGCCTTCCCTCGGGCGCGTAGGCGAGACCAAGCTCGGCGCGCCGTTCGGTCGAATAGGGCGCCAGCGCGGCGCCACCGAACAGCACGGCCCCGGCCTCGATCGGCACCAGACCCATGACCGCTTTCAAGAGCGTCGTTTTGCCGGCGCCGTTGGCGCCCAACAGCGCCACCACCTCGCCCGGTCCCACCGTGACGTCGATATCGCGCAGCGCCGCCGCCGCGCCGTAGCGCACCGACAGGCCGCTGATTTCGAGGAGCGGCGGGGTCACGCGACCTCCGCTTTGGCCGGCGCGGCGCCGAGATAGGCCTCGATCACGCGCGGATCGTTGCGCACCGCGTCGGGCGCGCCGGAGGCGATGATCCGTCCCTCGTCGAGGCAGGCGACGCGCGATGCCAGCGGCAGCAGGAACGGCATGTTGTGCTCGACGATCAAGAGCGACAGGCCGTCGTCGGTCAATGAACGAAGTCGCCTGGCGAGGTCCTTCTGTTCGCCCTCGGTGAGGCCGGCGGCCGGCTCGTCGAGGATCAGGAGTTCCGGCGCCAACGCCAGCGCGCGCGCGATCTCGACGCGCCGTCTGAGCCCGTGCGGCAGCGCCGAACACGCCACCATGGCGACGTCACCCGCTCCCATTGCCCGCAGCAAAGCCATGGCGTTGGCCCGCGCCCGGTCAAGGCGGCGGTCGCGCCCCAACGTGGCGAGCGCGGCGATGGCGCCGGTGCTCTCCGCCGTGGCGCGGGCAATGGCAACGTTGTCCAGCGCGGACAAAGATTCGACCAGCGCCGGCGATTGGTAGGTGCGGCCGATGCCGGCCCGGGCGATGCGCCACGGCGGCCAGCGGCTGATGCGCCGGTCGTCGAGCCAGACCTGCCCGGCGTCGGGCCGATAGAGGCCGGTCACCAGATTGGCCAGCGTCGTCTTGCCCGAGCCGTTCGGACCGATCAGGCCGAATATCTCGCTGCGGCGGATCTTGAGATCGACGTCGTCCACCGCGATTACGCCGCCGAAGGATTTGCTCAACCCCTCTAGTTCGAGCAGCGTGCCCCGTTGCGCCAATCGCCGCTGCCGCATGACCATCGGTCCCGGCGGCTCCGTCGGCGCTTCGGGCGCGAATCGCGCGCGCAGACCGCCGAGCGCGCCGACCAGTCCGGCGGGCGCGGCGATGACCATCAGCAGCATCGCCACGCCGTAGGCGATCAGATAATAGTCTTCGAGGAAACCGCCCCATTCCCGCATGTGGATCAGCAGCACCGCGCCAATGATGGCGCCGGCGACTCGCGTGCGCCCACCCACCACCGCCATGGTCAGGCACGCGATCATCACCGGCAGTTCGAGCGAGTTGGGCGAGACCACGCCGATGACGTGGGCGTGCAGCGCGCCGGCCGCCCCGCCATAGGCGGCGCTCAACAGGAACGCCGTAAAACGGAGCCCGCCGGCGTTTATGCCGGCGGCGGCGGCGGCCAGCGGCTCGTCGCGCATGACCCGGAACGAAAGGCCGTAGAGGCCGCGCACCAGTTGCCAGGCGAGAATCGCGCCGAACGCAACGACACCCCAAACGACCGCGAGTTCGCCCCAGCCGCGCGAAGCGGTCCAGCCGAACAGCTCGATGCCCGGTATGCCGGCCAGGCCGTCGCCGCCGCCGGTCAAATCCTCGAAATTGACCGCCGCCAGCCACACCACCTGGCTGACGCCGAGCGTGGCGAGTGCGAAGTAATGGGATTCGAGGCGCAGGACCGGCAGCGCCACGACAATCGCGAGCGCTACCGGCGCCAAAATCGCCAGCCCGAAGCTGGCCGGAAGGTCGAGCCCGTATCGGGCGCCGACGATGGCCGTGACGTAGGCGCCGACGCCGAAGAACGCGCCCTGTGCCAGCGACAGCGCGCCCGCATGGCCGAATATGAACTGATAGCCGAGAACCAGAAGCGCGTAGATTCCGGCGAGGGCGAGCAGGCGGAGGTCGAAACCGTCGGCGAACAGTCCGGCATAAATAAACAGCGCGACCGCGCCAGCCGCCAGCGGCAGACGAAGGCCGCCGCCCACCCAGCCGAAGAACCTGCTTGCCGGACTGTGCATTGCCACCCCGCCTCAGGCCCGCCGGCCGGCGGCCTCGCCGATCAGGCCCCGGGGGCGGAGTGCCAGGATCAAAAGCAGCGCCGCGTACAAACCGGCCTCGGCCACCGGGCTGGATATCCAGGCCCCGACGATGATTTCGAACAAGGCGATGAGGAACGCCCCGGCGACCGCGCCCGCGATGCTTCCCCAACCGCCGATGACAACGGCGATGTAGGCCTTGATCATCAGGTTGAAGCCCGAGGTCGGCTCGACGAAATGCTGGTTGGCGAGCAACAGTCCGGCGGCGCCGGCGAGCGCGGCGGCGATCGCGAAGGTCGTGGCGATCATGCGGTTGACGCGTATGCCGACGGCGCGCGCCATTTCCGGATCCTCGGCGGCGGCCCGCAGGCGCCGCCCGAACTGCGTGCGTGTAAGCAGCAGGTGCAGGCCGGCGATGAGTATCGCGGCGACGACAATGATGGCCAGCGACTGGCGGCTGATGATCAGCGCGCCCAGGGCGATCGGCGCGCCGTCGACGAGCGGCGGCGCGGCGCGCGGAGCCGGTCCGAATATGCCGGTGGCGCCGTTCCGCAGGATGATGCCGAGGGCGATGGTGCTGATCAAGACCGCGACCGGTGGCCGGGACTTCAAGGGGAAATAGGCCACCAACGAGAACAGCACGCCAAAGAGTGCCATCAAGGCGAGCACCATGGGCAACAACACCAGCCCCGGCACGCCGAGCCCCACCACCGCCGGCGCGAGCGGTGCCACGGCGACCGCGGTGAAACCGCCCGCCATTACCATGTCGCCCTGCGCGAAATTTACGGCCGACGTGGCTTTGAGGATGAGGACAAAGCCGAGCGCCACCAAGGCGTAGGCGGCGCCGAGGGCGACGCCGTCGACGATCAGCTGCAACAGATTCAATGCTGCTCCCCCGATCGGTGCGGATCGTGCGATCTTAACCCGTAAGGTGTCAGTTCCCAACGATCCGATTCGACCACCCAAATATATCAGGCGATTGGCGCGTTACCCGCCGCCGAAATCGTTCGAGTTTTGGTTGCGCAGCAAAAATTTTGGCGTGTGCCCGCAGTCCCGGCCGGCAAGAGCCGGACGGAATAGATTCTGATTCTGGTCCGATGCGCGGGTTAACGACGTGAAATTCAGTTGGCCCGTCGGCGCGGAAAGTAGGTGCCGTTCTCGAAGCCGGCGAAATGGGTGAAGATTTCGGGATTGTCGATCGGACCGTCTTCGAAGTCGGGCACCAGGTTGCGCTCGGCGACGTAGCTCGTTTGATCGGATTCGTGGACGAGCACCGTATACCAGGGCCGGTCCTTGGGCGGTCGCGAGAGCGCCACGTTTTCGTACCAATCCTCGGTGCCTTCGAATTCGGAATCGATGTCGACGATGACGCCGCGGTAATCGAACAGCCGGTGGCAGATCAACTGTCCGAGACCGAATTTCGCCTGAAATTGTGTCATGGTCCGCGCGCCTCGCTTGCTGGGGGTGAAACGAGATTCTCGATTCTTGCGCCGTATTCGCCGGTCTCACCGCGCATGCGGCGATATGCAATCTTGATCGGTGGACCCAATATCAACATAAATCGTTAACGATGTCTTTTATATGCTGGGGATCCACGGCAAATACGCGATGGAGCAGGATCGGCAGATGGTGATGACAGGTCAGACCGGCGCGGGCACGACGGGCAAGGACAATTCGCAAGGCGCCGCGCCGCGCCCGGTGGGCAGCTCGGCAAGCCCCGGCACGCGGGACGGCGTCGTCGTGCTGCGCGATGGCGACGTGTTCACGATCATGCCCGAAGGCAAGGGTGTGCGCTTCAAGGGCGTCGGCAAGGCCACGCATGGCCAGCTCACGCACAATCCCAACGGCTCGCTCACCTACCGGCCCGATCCGGATTTCGAAGGGCGGGACAGTTTCACATACAGCATCGCCGACAGGCGCGGCCGCATCATGCCGGCTACGGTCACGTTGAACATCGAGGCGCTCGAAAGCCCGCCCGCGTCCGGGAAGGAAGCCGCCCCCGCGCCGGACGCCGCCTTGGCAAAACAGGCGATCGACCCGGCCAAACGGCAGGCGCGGGCGGACTCGGACCCGCCGGCCGAGAAACCGCTGGAATTGCCGGCCGACATCGCCGTCGACATCCCGGTGGAGCCGAGAGCACCGGTCCTGGAGGTCTCCAACGAAATCCTGGGCGCGCTCGAGGCGGCCGAGGATGGCGGGCTGGTCTATACCCCGCCGCCGAACTTCATCGGCATCGACCGGTTCGGCTACCGCCTGATCGAGGTGGACGGGTCGGTCCGTACCGGCAGGGTGGTGGTCTGGGTCGACGAAGAGGGCAAGACCGAGTTCCAGATCGAGGATGACCCGGCCTGATCCGCTCTAGGCGTCCGGCCAATCTTGTTCATATGCCTCGACTTCCCGTGTAATCTTTGGCGCGTGTCGCCAGTCAAGGGAAGAGCGGAGGGAAGAGCCATGCCGGACGTGGTGCTGGTCGAGAGAGCGGAGGATATCGCGACCGTCATCCTCAACCGGCCGGAGCGGATGAACGCGCTCAACGGCCCGATGTGGGTGGCGTTGCGCGATATTATGCGGACGCTTTCGGACGACGACGGAGTTCGCTGCGTCGTCGTGCGCGGCGCCGGCGACAAGGCGTTCTGCCCGGGCCACGACATCAACGTGTTCCAGAGCGAGGAATACCGGAGCGGGCGGACCGGCGAGGATCGCCTGCTGATCCGCGAGACCTATGCGGCGGTGAGCGAATGCCGGCATCCGACGGTGGCGCTGATCAAGGGCGTGTGCACCGGCGGCGGCCTGGCGCTGGCGCTGGTTTGCGATTTGCGCATATCGGGCGAATCGGGCCGCTTCGGGTTTCCCATCAACCGTATCGGCGTGGCGCTCTCCTATCCGCTGCTGGCGTCGCTGATCGAGGTGGTGGGCAAGGCCACGGCGCTCGAGATGCTGCTCGAGGCCCGAATCCACGATGCCGAGGCGGCCCACCGCATGGGGCTCGTCACCCGCGTCGTCGCCGACGACAAGGTCGAGGAGGACGTCTACGCGAGCGCCCGGCGCATCGCCGACGGCGCGCCGCTGGTGAACCGCTGGCACAAGGCGTATGCGCGGCGGCTGATGGAGGCGCGGCCGATCAGCGGCGAGGAGCTCGAGGCCAGCTACGCCTGCTTCGATAGCGAGGATTTCCGCATCGGCACGCGCGCCTTTCTCGACAAGACCAAGCCGGAATGGTCGGGGCGCTAGGCCGGAGAAGAATCTACAACTCCGGGCCGGGGCTTTCCAAGGCGTGCTCGGCCAACTCGCCGGTGACATATTCGAAGGCCTCGTCCACCGAATCCGTGCGGTAGAACAGCTCCAGATCCTCGGCGCCGATGGTGCCGAGCCGGACCAGCGCGTCGAAATCGATCACCTCGTCCCAGAACTCCGATCCGTAGAGCACGATCGGCAGCCGCTTTTTCATCTTCAGGGTCTGAATCAGCGTCATCAGCTCGAAGAACTCGTCCAGCGTGCCGAACCCGCCCGGCATGGCGATCACCGCCTTGGCGAGATAGGCGAACCAGAACTTGCGGATGAAGAAGTAGTGGAATTCGAAACCCAGCTCGCGGGTCACGTACGGGTTCTGGAATTCCTCCGCCGGCAGCGAGATCGAGAGCCCGATATTGATGCCCTTGGCCTCGGAGGCGCCACGGCTCGCGGCCTCCATGATGCCGGGGCCGCCGCCGGTACAGACCACGAAGCGGCGCTCGCTATCCTCTAAATTCTTCGACCAATCGGTCAGGCGACGGGAGAGGACGCGCGCGTCCTCGTAATAACGCGACATGTGGAGCCGCGATTCGGCGCCGGCGATGTCGTCCCCGCTGGCCTTTGCCTCCTCGAGCCCGGCCAGCGCCGCCTCGCGCGAGAGAGTTCGGGCCGAGCCGAAAAAGACGATGGTGTCGCGCACCTGGAGCTTCTCGAAACGCGCCTCGGGTTCGAGATACTCGGCCAGGATGCGCATGGGGCGGCCGTCGCGGCTGTCGATAAAGGCGTCGTTCTTGTAGGCTTTGACGGGACGGCGGTGGTGCTTGTCCATGATGGGGCGGATTCCGTGGCTCTCGGCGCGGGCGTACGATTACCCATATAGGGAGGCTTGTGCGCCGTTACACCACGGATCCGAACCCGGCTGGCGGGGCCGCGCGCGCCGGAATCATGCTACCCCTCGACGCCGTCCAACGGCACGCGCCGCGCGCACCGGAACCGTGCCGCCAGGGGGGCGTTGACAGGCGGGCCGCCGCCCGTTAACTGCTCATGCTCGAAAGAATACAGCGCTACGCGGCAGCCGAGGCAATGATGTCACCAGACCACGCCCTTCGCACCGGAGGCCAGCTTATCGTCGATGCCCTGCGCATTCACGGCACCGACACCACGTTCTGCGTGCCCGGCGAGAGCTTCATCGAGGTGCTCGACGCGCTTTACGACGCCTCTAACGAGGTCAAGCTGGTCACCTGCCGGCACGAGGGCGCGGCGGCCAACATGGCGGAAGCCTATGGCAAGCTGACCGGCCGCCCGGGCATTTGCATCGTCACGCGCGGGCCTGGCGCCTGCCACGCCAGCCTTGGCGTGCACAACGCGCAGCAGGATTCGACCCCGCTCATCCTCCTGGTCGGCCAGGTGCCGCGCGACCACATGGGGCGCGAGGCGTTCCAGGAGATCGACTACACCCACATGTTCGGCAAGATGACCAAGTGGGTCGCCCAGATCGATTCGCCCAGCCGAATTCCCGAGATGATGCATCGCGCCTTTACCACCGCCACCTCGGGCCGGCCGGGCCCGGTGGTGCTGGCAATGCCCGAGGACATGCTGCGCGAATCCTGCGAGGCGGTCGACACGCCGCCTTACCAGACGGTCAATCCGGCGCCGCGGGCGCGGGACATCGACGTGCTGGCTGGCCTGTTGCGCGAGGCCCAACGGCCGATGATGATCGTCGGCGGAGGCGGCTGGACGCCGGAAGCCTGCCGCCAGATCGTGGCCTTCGCGGGCTCGCACAATCTGGCCACCTGTTGCACCTTCCGCCGCCAGGACATTTTCGACAACGAGCACCCGAATTACATCGGCGATCTCGCCTTCGTGCCGGATCCCAAGCTGATCGCGCGGCTCGGCGAGGCCGATCTGGTGATCGCGGTGGGTACCTTCCTCGGCGAACTGGCGACCCGTGGCTTTACCTTGTTCACCGATCCCGAGCGTAAGCCCAAGCTGGTCCACGTTCACCCCGAGGCAAGCGTGCTGGGCCGCGTGTACGCCACCAACCTCAACATCCAGTCGGGCGTCGTCGAGTTCGCCGCCGCCGTCTCTTCCCTGCCGCACAGCGAGGCGCCGCCGCCCTGGGGCGCCTGGGCCCATGCCGCGCGCGAGGACTTCCTCGAGAATTTGGTGCCGCCCGCCTATGATGGCGACGTCGATCTCGGAAAAATCATGCTGGCGCTGCGCGAGCGCCTGCCGGCCGACGCCATTTTGGTCATGGACGCCGGAAACTCCAGCGGCTGGCCGCAGCGCTTTCTCAGCTTCCGCCGGCCGCGCACCATGCTGGGGCCGCAAAGCGGCGCCATGGCCTATGGCGTGCCGGCGGCGGTGGCGGCCTCGATCGTGCACCCCGGCCGCCTGGTCGTCGGATTCATGGGTGACGGCGGCTTCATGATGGCCGACCAGGAATTGGCGACCGCGGTGCGCTACGGCGCGCGGCCGATCCTGCTGGTTTTCAACAACGGCATGTACGGCACCATCCGCATGCACCAGGAGAAAGGCTATCCTGGCCGGGTCATCGGCACCGAGCTCACCAACCCGGACTTCGTGGCGCTGGCCAAATCCTTCGGCGCGCACGGCGAACTGGTCGAGCGCACCGAGGATTTCATGCCGGCCTTCGAGCGCGCCGTCGATTCCAGCAGGGCGTCGGTGATCGAGATCCGCATGGACCCGGACGTAATCAGCGCCCGCACGACGCTCACGGCCATGCGCGAGAAGGCGCGGGCCCACTAGGGCACGGCACAATCCATGGCCGGCGACGACGATCCGATCCTGCTCACCCCGGGGCCGCTGACGATCTCGCAGGCGACGCGGGCGGCGATGGGCCGCGACTGGGGCTCGCGCGACCCCGCGTTCATCGAGATGACCGCCCGCGTGCGCGACCGCCTGGTAAAACTCGCCGGCGGCGGCGCCTATGCCTGCGTGCCGATTCAGGGCAGCGGCACCTTTGCCGTCGAGGCCATGCTTGGGTCGCTGGTGCCGCCCGGCGGCAAGGTGCTGGTGCTGGCCAACGGCGCCTATGGAAGGCGCATGGCGCGCATCTGCGAGATCATCGGCCGCGCCCACGCGGAGCTGGAGTGCGAGGAGGATACGCCGCCCGCGCCCGAGGCGGTGGAAGCGGCGCTCGCCGGCGATTCCGGCATCAGCCACGTGGCGGTGGTGCATTGCGAGACCACCTCGGGAATTCTCAACCCGATCGAGGCGATCGCCCGGGTCACCGAAGCCGCCGGGCGCCGGCTGTTGATCGACGCCATGAGTTCGTTCGGCGCCATCGGGCTCGACGCCGCCTCGCTGCCGTGCGAGGCGTTGGCGGCATCTTCCAACAAATGCCTCGAAGGCGCGCCGGGGCTGGGATTCGTGATCGCGCGCAAGGACGCGCTGGAAGGAGCCGAGGGCAACGCGCCGTCCCTGAGCCTCGATCTGCACGGCCAGTGGCGGGGGTTCGAGACCAACGGCCAGTGGCGCTTCACCCCGCCGACCCATGTCGTCGCGACGCTCGACCAGGCGCTGGACGAGCACGCGGCGGAGGGCGGAACCAAGGGGCGCGGCGCCCGCTACCGCAAGAATTGCGCGGCGCTGGTCGCGGGCATGCGGGCGCTGGGGTTCGAGACCTATCTGCCCGACGCTTTGCAGGCGCCGATCATCGTCACCTTCCACAGCCCCGCCGACCCGAATTTCGATTTCGAAGCCTTCTACGACGCCATCGCCCGGCGCGGGTTCCTGATCTATCCCGGCAAGCTCACCAGGGCCGAGACCTTCCGCATCGGCTGCATCGGCCATATCGGCGAAGCCGAGATCGCGGGCGCGCTGGCCGCCATACGCGAAGCGTTGGACGAATTGGGCGTCGGCGTACGAGCCCGCCGATAGGGACGCCACCAGGCCACTTATTATTTTCGCGAAAATCTGTTAGAATTATCCCGTAATAAGGGATGTGTTTGGTTGGCGGCGGCCGCCGGCCAGCCTTTCGCGTGCCCGGCCAATATCGTTGGCGGCCTTGGGGAGGTGAACCATGGCAACAACAAAACAAATCATCGCCAAGGAGCGCGAGGCGCTCATGGATCTGATGAACGGCGGTAAAAACGGGAAAGGCGCGTTTAGAATTCCATCGCGTCGCGTGGATGAGAACGTCGTCATCGCGACATGGAATATTCAGCATTTTTCCAATCGGCACACCAGCCGCGCGCTCCAATATATCGCCGACATCGTTGAACGCTTCGATATCGTGGCGCTGCAGGAGGTGAAAACCGACCTGAGGGGGCTTAGCCGGCTACAGAAGCTGTTGCCCGGAAACTACAAAATTTTGGTATCCGACCCGACCGGAAACTCGGAACGCTTCGCGTTCCTTTACGACAAACGGACCGTCATTCCCACCGGTCTGATCTGCGAAATCGGGTTCAACGTGCCGGCCAATACGCATCAGGGATACCAGCTCCACCGTATGCCTTACTGCGCTTCGTTTCGCGCGGGACGTTTCGACTTCGTTGTCGTCAGTGCGCACATCTATTACGGCAAGACGAAGAAAGAGCGAAAACAGCGCGAAGAGGAAATTCGGCAGCTTGTCGAGTTCGTGGCGCGGCGAGCCCGAACGGAAGGCAACAAGGTATTCGACAGGGACTTCTTCGTGCTCGGCGATTTCAACATCGAAAAAGAAGGCGATCCGTTCTTCGAAGCGCTTAAGAATGAAGGCTTCGTCATGCCCGAAAAAATACGCAAGATGAAAACGAATTTTGCGCGGACCGCGACCTACGACAAGATCGTCTGGGTACCGCGCGATTCATTCAATTTCACGAAGAAAACCAACGTCGTCCCGTTTGGCGACGTGCTGTACAAGAAACGGAAGGGCAAGGGCGCGAGAAAGGAGATCAGCGATCACCTGCCGCTGTGGGCCGAGTTCGAGATCAACAAGCTGACGCAGGAGCTGGATCAGATCATCAATCCGGGGGCGTAGGGCCGCCCGGTGCGATCGTAAACCTCTAACCCGCCAGGAACGCCTTGAAGCGCGCCGCCACCTCGGGTGGCTTGATTGTCGGGCGGCCCAGATTGTCCATGGATCCAGGGGCCACGCGGGCGTGGATCAGGGCCGGGCCTTCGGACTCCAGCGCCTCCGAAAACGCGCGCGCGAAGCCGTCGAGATCGTCGCACGAGGCGGCCCAGGGATAGCCGCAGGCGATGGCGGCCTCGGCGAAATCGACGGTCGCGGACACCGTGGCCTGGCCGCCGGTCGAATCGTGCACGCCGTTATCCAGTATTACGTGGACCAGATTGCCGGGCGCATTGGCGCCGATGGTGGCCAGGTTCCCCATGTGCATCAGCGCCGCGCCGTCGCCGTCGAGCACCACGACCGGGCGCTCCACGTTCAACGACAGGCCCAGCCCCATGGCGCTGGCGCAGCCCATCGAGCCGACCTGGTAAAGATGCTGCGCGCGGTCGGAAAGCGTGAACAGCTCGCGCCCGCATTTGCCGGTGGTGGCGATTACGGCGGCTTGGTCCGGCACCACGTCAAGGAACCGCCGCAAAACCTCGGCGCGGGCGGGGCGGTCGCCGCCATGGGCATAGTCGCCCCGGTGGCCGGTGACGGGCGCTTCGGGCGGCGGCTGGTCGAGCCCGTCGTCGCGCACCGCGCCCTTCTCGACGACAAGGGCAAAGGGCAGGCCGGTGCGATCCATCTCCGCCACCGCCTCGTCGAGCGCGGCGGCGA
>CBDVDY010000039.1:0-16247 GCA_965372875.1 uncultured Alphaproteobacteria bacterium
CTAGATCTCGGCGTGCTCGCTCGGCGCCGTGTGGGCCCCGCGCTCGTGGATCAGGACGGCGGCGTTGCTCAGGACATAACTTGAGAATTGCACCAGCATCGACAGGGCGTAAACCAGCAGGAACCCGGCCAGGAAGTACTTCACATACATGCCGTAGCCTTGCTGGGTGACTTCGAAGTTGAGAAGCGGGCCATTGATCAAGTTGCTCGATCCCCACAGGCCGCGGGTCAGGATGACCCAGCACAACGGTACGCCGAGAATCGCCGACCCCAGGCAATTCGACCAGGCTTTGCCGCGTTCGCTGAAACCCGTGTACAGAATATCGACGCGCACATGCCCTTCGGCGACCAGCGTGTGGGCGCTGGCGAACAGGAACAAGGCGCCGTACCAGAATCGCACCAGATCGGCCATGAAGGCCTGCTCGTACGAAAAGACAAAGCGGGCGATGACAATCTGAACTTCGGCCCCGACGATCAACAGCGTCAACCACATGAAACTCAGGGATCTGGTGAAGATCGCGATGATTACGGCGACGCCGATCAAGGGGTAGTGAACATTCGTGCCGCGGAAGTTGGAGCGGCCCAGATCTTTCGCCAGTTCCACGCCGACCACGTCGGGCAGAAAGTTTTCGATGCGCATGAAGGAGATCGCCGCGTCGGCCAAACCCACCAGAAAAACGCCCCAAAACGCAGCCCGGATAATGAAGGCCGACAGCGCGGTCAGATCCTCGGCGTCGGCGATAAGCGAGCGCTCGCGCGTCGTCAGGACGCGGGCGACGATCAGGGCGATCGGCACCGCGTATATGGCGACCTGAATCCATCCCAGGGTGACGGCGGCGCCATCCAGCGCGGCTCTCGGCGCTTCCAGCCCGAACCAGCCCAAATGCCCGAACAGATTTTCCAGCCCCGGCCAGCCGCGCCAGAAAATGAGGTAATTGTTCGCCACGAAGAGGAGTGCTACCGCCACGACCGACAGGCCGCCGATGCGCAGCAGCAGGGCGACAACTTCACCCGCTGCCGACGAACCTGGCTTTGCCGCGGCCAGACTCGCGCCGCCGGCGATTTCGGACGCCGGTGGTGTCATAGCCGTAGGGTTAGCGTGGATACCCGATCACGCATTCGCGATGTAGTCCCCCCAGCCGACACGAGAAGCGGAGCCCGTTGAGGGCTCCGCTTTCGATTTGTTTTTTTTCGTGTCGGTACGGTCCTAGACGCCGAGAACGCGGTTGCGCTGAGCGACATAGGCTTGGTCGGTGATCTTGGACCAAGCGCCGAGTCCCTTGCGCGCCGCGCGGAAGCTGCCGTCGATCTTCTTGGCGAGCGCGCTGTGCGCGCGGACACCTTCGAAGACCTCCTCGGCTGCCGCGCCGAACGCGTCGTAGACGTCGTCGTTGAACTGGCGCAGCTTGACGCCCTGCTCGTTGACCAGCTTCGTCAGGGCCGCGCCGCTCTTCCAGTTGAACTCGGCCATCATGATGTCGTTCTCGGCCGCGGTCGCGGCTTGGATGATGAGCTTGTCGGTAGCCGACAGGTCGGCCCACCACTTGGCGTTCATGCCGACGGCGAGCATCGAGCCCGGCTCGTGGAAGCCCGGCCAGTAATAGTATTTGGCGGCTTCGTAGAACTTCATGAAACCGTCGTTCCACGGGCCGACCCACTCGGTCGCGTCGATGGCGCCGGAAACCAGATTTTCGTAAATCTGGCTGCCCGGCAGGGACACGACCGACGCGCCCAACTTGGCCAAGACGTCGCCGCCGAGGCCCGGCATGCGGAACTTCAGGCCCTTGAAATCATCGGGAGAGTTGATCTCCTTTCGGAACCAGCCGCCCATCTGCACGCCGGTGTTGCCGGCCATGAGGCCCTTGATGCCAAAGCCGCTGCCTAACTCGTCCCAGAGCTCCTGGCCGCCGCCGTAGCGGATCCAGGCGTTCATTTCGGTGTAGGTCAGGCCGAACGGGACGGAGGTGAAATACCCCCAGCCCGGGTGCTTGCCTTTCCAGTAATAGTCGGCCGCGTGGTAGGCCTGGGCATTACCGGAGGCGACTTCGTCGAACGCATCGAAGGCGCCGACCCGCTCGCCGGCGGCAAAATACTGAACCTTGATGCGACCGCCGGACATCGCGTCGAGACGTTTCGCCAAGCGCTGCGCGCCGGTTCCCAACCCGGGGAAGTCCCGCGGCCAGGTCGTGACCATGACCATCTCGGTACGTTTTTCCGCTAGGGCCGGCGCCGCAAGACCAGACGCCGCGGCAACGCCGGCAACGCCGGCCACGCCGGTCTTCTTGAGAAATTGACGCCTTTTCATAACCTTCCTCCCGAAATTTGTTACAGCGCTGGCAGGCTAACAGAAGAAATAGGCCTGCTCAAGCCAACCGCCGAAACCTGATCGCGACCCCACGACGGGCGCCGCCGATGTTCGGCGATACACAAGCGCGATGATAAGGGGTGGCGCTGAAATGGCAATACTGCATACGGAATCGTGAACTCGGCGCGGCCAATATATATATAGCGCCCGGTTCAGGCTTCGAGCCGCTTCCAACCGCCGGCGCCGAGGGCCTCGAGCGGCTGGAAGCGGGCCTTGTAGGCCATCTTTCTGCTGTCCGCGATCCAGTAGCCGAGATAGAGGTAGGGCAGGCCCAACTCTCGGGTCCGCTCGATCAGCCGCAGGACAACGTAGCTGCCGAGGCTGCGGCGCCCCTCGGTCGGGTCGAAATAGCTGTACACGGCCGACAAGCCGTCCGCCAGCCGGTCCGAGAGGCAGGCGGCGAGCAAGCGACCTTCCGAATTTCTGAACTCGGCGATCATGGAGGGCAGGGGGCTCTCCTCGACCATGGCCTGGTAGTCGGCGAACGTCATGTCCGCCATCTCGCCATCATTGTGCCGGGAAGCCACGTAATGCGAGAACAGGCGATAGTGCTCCGTGGTTGCGTTGGCGGGCAGTTCGCGCTGCACGAGATCGCGGTTCGCGCCCTCGACCCGGCGCAGGGAGCGGCGCGGGGCAAATTCGTCGACCGCGACGCGGACCGCGACGCAGGCCTGGCAACCCGGGCAGGAGGGGCGGTAGGCGATGGAATGACTGCGCCTGAACCCCGCCTGCGTAAGCATGTTGTAGAGCCGCGAGTTGCCGGGGCCCGAGAGCTCGGTGAAGATGTTTTGCTCGGTGCGGCCCGGCAGATAGGGGCATGGCCGAAGCGGCATTCGATAGAATTGGCGCGGTAGTTTTGCCGTGTGGCTGGTCATTAGCGTGTCGCCGCTCCTGCTTTTGCTCGTCTGGTCGTCCCTGTCCCGGCGCCGGCCCGCCGCCTCCCCGATCGCGGCCGCCCGCCGGTGCGGCCATTGTTTCCCGAGAACGCCTCGGACGCAAGGGCGCGCCCTTTGATTTGCCGGATTTCACTGGGAGCGCGCAACCACCAAATGGCTGACGTCCAAGGTGTCTGTAGGAATGTCGTGCAAGGCTCGGCGCCGCTCGTTGAACAGCGCGACGGCCAGGATAAGAGGGCTCAATACCACGATGTCGATGGGAATCGCCTTTAGCGATGCATCGATCCAGCTCTGCTCTAGCGGGCCGTCGCGCCGCGGGCACAACGGAATTGCGTAAACCAGTCGGAAAGGGCCCTAGTTATTGGGATTTTTGTCCGCGTCCGCCTGCTGCTTGACGGGTTTTTTCGGCGGCCTGTAGGCCTCGTGCAGCAGCACGATGCCGATGCGGCGGTTGCGGGGGTCCCTCGGATTGTCCTTGATCAGCGGTTCGCGGTCGGACTTGCCCATGATCAGGGCGATGCGCCTGGCCGGCAACCCCATGTCGAGGAGCGCCCGGCGGCTGGCGTTGGCGCGGTCGGTGGACAGCTCCCAATTGCCGTAGCCGTCGGAGTTGGCGTATTTCGTGGCGTCCGTATGACCGGTGATGGCGATGCGATTGGGCAGATTGCCGATGACCTTGGCCACCTGTTCCATGAGCGCCTTGGTGTGCCTGTACATGGCGCTGCTGCCGCGCGGGAACATGGAAACCTGGGTTTGGTCGATGATCTGGATGCGCATGCCCTCGGGCGTCCGGTCGATCACCAGGTTGTTGGCGAAACCCTCGAGTTCGGGGGCTTCCTTGATGGCCTGGCGCAGAGCATTTTCCGCCTTGGTGAATTCCCCCTCCTCGATCTCGGCGAATCGCTCCCGCAATTCCTCTTCGCTGAGCCGGCCGTTCGCCAACAACTCCTCTTCCGGAATCTTGAAGGGATTTTCGTCGGTATCCTCTTCCTGCTCTTCGTCCGGCTTTGCCGGGCGGGGGATCGACAGGACGACGCCGATCGGGCTGGTGGCGGATTGCATCGCGCCCTCGACCGATAGCGTCATGCCCCCGAGCGGTCCACCGCTGCCGCTATTCGTGGCAGACGGGCTGGCCGGCGCGAAATAGTTTGAGATGCCTTGCTTCTGCTCCTCCGTGGTGGCGTTCAGCAGCCACAACAGGAGGAAGAAGGCCATCATCGCGGTGACGAAATCGGCGTACGCGACCTTCCAGGCACCGCCATGGTGCCCGCCGCCATGTTTCTTGATTTTCTTGATGATGATCGGGACGGGTACGTTGCCCGCGGCGTTGCCTTTGTCGTCGGCCATGCCCGGGCCCTAGGCCGCGGGTTGCGGCGCGCTAACCGCGGGCTGCGGCGTGCTAACCGCGTCTTCGACTTCGTAGAACGTCGGCCGTACGTTGGAGAGCAACGCCTTTCGCGCGAATTCGATGCAGACGGCCGGCGCATATCCCTGCAGGTAAGCGATCAGGCCCGCCTTGATGCTTTGATAATATTTTGCCTCGGCGTCGTAGGTGGCTTTGAGCGACGAGGCGATCGGCCCGACTAAGCCGTAGGCGAGAAGCACGCCGATGAACGTTCCGACCAGGGCGCCGCCGATCAGATGACCGAGCACCTCGGGCGGCTCGGTGATCGAGCCCATCGTATGGATGACGCCCAGCACGGCGGCCACGATGCCAAGCGCCGGCACGCCGTCGGCCAGCGTTTGGAAGGCGGTGGCGACCTGGGATTGTTCCTCGTGATGGGTTTCGATTTCCTCGTCCATCAGGGATTCGAGTTCGTGCGGGCTTTCGGTGCCGAGGGTCAGCAGCCGCAGGTAGTCGCACAGGAATTCAACCGCATGATGGTCTTTGGTGAAGCTGGGGAACGCTTGAAAGATGTCGCTCTCCTCGGGATTCTCGACATGCTGTTCGAGCGCCAGCATGCCCTTCGACTTGGCCAGCTTGAACACGGTGTATTGCAGGCTCAACAGATCGAGATAGTGCTGCTTGGTATAGCGCGAGCCTTTCATCAGTTGACCGATGACCTTGGCGGATTTGACCAGTACCGGCTTCGGGTTGGAGATGATGAAGCCGCCGAGTGCCGCCCCGACGATAATGATGTACTCGAAGGGCTGCCAGAGCACCGCGAGGTGCCCGCCGAGCGCGACGAAGCCGCCGAGCACGCTAACGACGACGATCACTATCCCGGCAATAAAAAACATACCTAACCCCCACGGACCCAACTGCTTCGGTGGCCCTGGCCATAAAATGTCCGAACTTCGTTAATAAGCGGTTAGGTTGGGGTCGGGAAACGGCCAAAAACCGCAGTTTTCAGCCGATTTTCGCAAAAGAGCGGGGGACCGCTGGGCGCGGCGGCGGCGGCCTCGGCAGCCGCTGTCGAGCCGGAATGGCGCCTAACTCTCGCCCCTGGCCTTGGCCACGAGGGATCTGAGCCGGTCGATGCTGACCGCGCCGGGAACCAACTCGTCGCCTATGATGAAGGCGGGCGTGCCCCGGATGTTGAGCGCCTCGGCGAGCTTGAAGTTCTTTTCCAGCAGGGTTTGAACCTCCGGATCGCGCATATCCTTTCGCAGCTTTTGCGTATCCAGACCGACGGACCGGGCGACCGCCATCACGGTGGATTCGCTCAAGGCGCCGCGCACTTCCATCAACGCCATGTGAAACGCGGCGTACTTTCCCTGCTTGCGCGAGGCCAGCGCGGCTTCGCTGGCGAAGCGCGACTGGGGACCCAGGATCGGGAATTCCTTCAGTGCCAGCCGTACCTTTCCGTCATTCTTGATCGTCTGCATCAACGCCGGAAACACCCGTTTGCAATAGCCGCACTGATAATCGAAAAACTCGACGATGGTTACGTCGCCATTCGGGTTGCCGACAACGGGCGTGAGCGGGTCGTCGAATATCGCCGCACCGTAGGTCTTTAGCGCTGCCTTCGCGCGCGCGGCTTTTTCCCGACGCTGTTTCTGGCGCAAGGCGTTGACGGCATCGACGATAATTTCGGGATTTTTCAGCAAATAGTCGCGAACCAGGTTCTTGATCGCTCGTTCCTGCTCGGCCGAAAGCGCGGCGCCACTCCCACCGGCGTCCCCGGGCCGCGAGACAGACCCGCCGGCGGTTTCGGCGCGGGCCTGGGGCACCGCGACCGATTGCGCCAGCCAAACGGCGGCGACGATAACGAACCAGGGTCTCATCACGCGGCGATCCTTCTCCATACCTTGGGCAGCCCCGGGGTTGGGCCGTACCCCATCATGGGCCGGCGCCAATGCCCAGGCAACCGAAATGCCGGACAGGGGCTATTGGTTGTGTTGGCGGCGCATCGCCTCCTCGACCGATCGTTTGATGTCCTGCATGCGCTGCCAGGCCGGTGTGCCCTTGGGAAGGTGCTTTTCGGCGCGTTTGATCTGGCCATTCACCAGCGGCAGATCTCCGAGCAGAAGGCCGGATTCCGCCAGAGCGTACGAGGCCATGCCGATGTCGCCGGTGGTGCCGTAGGCAATTCCGAGGAAACGCCAGGCCATGGGATTGTCGCGATCGCGCCGCACGGCCTCTTTCAGGTGCACCAGTGCCTCGGTGGCGGCACTGCCTTGATCCAGTTCGAGAAGCGCCTGGCCGAGCGCCGCGCGCAGAAGCGGCGCCTTCGGCAAAAGCCGCACCGATTCGCGGTAGGCGACGACCGAGGGCGCGATCCTGCCGTTCTCGAAAAGAACCTGTCCCTTGAGTTCGTGGAAGTAGGGGTCGGACGGGTATTCATTGATCAGGCGGTCAATCTGTTTGAGCGCGCGGGGCACTTGCGAGTCCCTATAAAGAGCGATTGCGCGGGCGTAGCGCGCCTCGATCCCCGGGTCCTTGGAATCGTAGCGCGCAAGCACGCTAATCGGGTAATCCAGGAAGCCGATCAGCTTGGCCCGCATACGGACGTGCAGTGCCGCGAACTTGGGCGGCAGCTTGGCATCCGAAAAGCGGGAGTTGGCGAGGTGGTTGCGCGCGAACTCGACGCGCGATGAGGTCACCGGGTGGGTTCGCTGATACGGGTCCTGCCGCTCGGTGGCGAGATATTCCTGGCCTTGAAGGATCTGCATGAATTCCATGTAGCCGCGCGACGAGATGCCCGCTTCGTCGAGGGCGGAGACGGCAAACTGGTCGGCCGAGTTTTCCTGGGTCCGGGAAAATTTGAGCAACGCGCCCTCGGTGGCCTTGGCGCCCAGCGACATGACGGCCAGCCCGGCGCCGCTGTCCCGGGTCAGGATGCCCGCGGCGGCGCCCAACAGGAAGGCGAGGATCGACTGTACCTGAGCGTCCTTGATGGTCTGGCGCAGCCGTACCAAGTGCCCGCCTGCAATGTGCCCGGTTTCGTGAGCGATGACGCCGATCACCTGGCCCGCGTGCTCGCTACGGATCAACAGGCCGGTATTGATGAACATGTGCAGGCCGCCGGCGACAAAGGCGTTGAGCCGCATGTCATTGACCAAATGGACCTTGATGGCGCTCGGGTCGAGGCCGGTGGTCCGGAATACTGGTGCCGCGTAGGCGCGGATGATATTTTCCACCTCGGTGTCGCGGATCAGCCGTAACTGATTTTCCTCCGCTGCCGCGTCCACCGGCGCCAAGGCCAGCGCGCCGAAAGCGGTGACCAGGATTGCGAGGCGGCGAGTGAATGGAATTCCAGCCAATTTTCGAGCTCCGATGATACGTTTCGTAGGTAAGCCACCAGGCAGGTCGCGTCAATGCGGCTGGTCCCGGCGCGACCGGACCGGCTGATGGTTCTCAAGGTCGCCCGGCGGGGGCGCATACCTCCGTTCATCGTCATGGACGTCATGCGCGCCGCCAACGAACGGGAGGCGGCGGGCGGGGACGTGGTCCATCTCGAAGTCGGCCAGCCGGGCACCGGCGCGCCGGCCGGGGTGATCGAGGCCGTCGCCGAGGCGGCGCGCACGGAGCGGCTGGGCTACACCGACGCTTTCGGTATTCCCGCCCTGCGGCAGCGCATATCCGGCCACTATGCCGACAGGTACGGCGTCGAGGTGCCGGCCGAGCGCATTGTCGTCACCACCGGTTCGTCCGGCGCTTTCGTGCTGTCGTTCCTCGGCGCCTTCGACCCCGGCGACCGCGTGGCGCTGGCCGAGCCGGGCTATCCCGCCTATCGCAATATCCTGTCGGCGCTCGGCATCGAGCCGGTCGCACTCGCGGTCGGGCCCGAGACCCGGTTCCAACCCACGGTCGAAGTGCTCGAGCGGGCCGGCGAGCGTCTCGACGGTTTGATCGTCGCCAGCCCATCGAACCCGACCGGCACCATGCTCGAAGCGGAGGAGTTGCGCGCCCTGGCCGCCTTTTGCGCCGACCGGGGGATCCGGCTGATCTCCGACGAAATCTATCACGGCATTACCTACGAAGCGCCGGCCAGCACGGTACTAGCCGACGGCCATGGTCGGGACGCCATCATCATCAACAGCTTTTCCAAGTATTTCTCGATGACCGGCTGGCGGCTCGGCTGGATGGTGGTGCCGGAGAGTTTGCTGCGCGCGGTCGAATGTCTGGCGCAGAACCTGTTTATCTCGCCGCCCAGCCTGTCGCAGCACGCCGGCCTCGCCGCTTTCGACTGCGCCGCGGAACTGGACGCCAATGTCGCGCGCTACGCTCGCAACCGGCGCTTGCTGCTCGACACGCTGCCGAAGGCCGGCTTCGACCGTATCGCGCCGGCGCAGGGCGCGTTCTACTTGTTCGCGGACATCACGCGCCTGAGCAACGACAGCGCCGAATTCTGCCGGCGCATGCTGTCCGAAACCGGCGTGGCGACGACGCCGGGCATGGATTTCGACCGGGTTCGAGGTCACAATTTCATGCGGTTTTCGTTCGCCGGTTCCGAGGAGGAGATTGCCGAGGCGGCGCGCAGGCTCGCGGCCTGGACAAAATAGTCGGGACGGAACCGGCGGACTCGTGCGGCGGACCGGCAAAAGCCGGGCGGCCGAACGCAGGCAAGCCGTTCACGGGCCGCGGCGCGTTCCGCTCGGTTGGCGCCGCTAGGTCGTGTAGCGCCCTCGACGGGTTTTAGGGTTCGAGGATACGCGTCCACCAGCCTCTGCGGCCGCCGGGCTCGGCTTGATCGGGTTCGGGCGCCGCCGCGGCGTCCCGGCCGGCGCCACCGGAGGGGACGGGCGGGGCCACGGATTCGGCGGCCGGCGTTTCCGCAATTTCACGACGGCCGGCGCCGCTGTCATCACCGTTGCCGCCGGCGGGCGTGGTGGGTCCGTCGATCGCCTTGATCGGCTTTGGCGATTCGGATTTACCGGCATCGTAGTGACTTTTTTTGACCGGCGTTTCGCCAGCCGGCTCTTCCGCGGACGGCTCGTCCGCCATGCTCTTCTTGGGCTTCGCCGCCGGCCGGGCGCGCCGCCGGCGCGTCGGACGCGCGGCCTTCGCGGTGGCTTTTTTCGGCTCTTCCTTCGTATCGTCGTCCGTGGCGGCGTCGGCGCCCACGACCGATGCCTGAGAAATTTGTGCGACGGTCTCCGGCGCGGCGCCCTCCGTTGCCTGTGAAGCTTGTGCGACGGTCTCCGGCGCGGCGCTCTCGGTACCTCCGGTGCCCTCGATCGTGTCCGCCGGTGCCGCCGCGGCCGCGCTCTGGCGGGAGCGGCGGCGGCCGCCACGCTTGCCACGCCGCCGCGGCTTGCGCGCGGGCGTCGCTTCTTCTCCGGATTCCGCCGCGTCCGCATCCGCGTCCGATTGCCGTTCGGCGGCGTCCGCCGTGGCGGCCGTGGCGGCCAGGTCCTCGGCGCTCTCCTTGCCAACCCGGCGGCGGCGCGGGCGTCGGCGGCCGTCGCCCGAACCGTCGCCGGCACCGGCTTCGGTCCGTCTCGGCGCTCTTTCGTCGTCGCCCGATTTTCCACCCAGGCGCTCAAGCCTCATGTCGGGCGGCACCAAGCTGTCGTCGGCGTTTATTGAGACCCGGAAGTCGTAGCGGCTCTCGATTTCGGCAAGCGCGGCGCGCTTGTGGTTGAGGACATAGAGCGCGACCTCGGTTGGGACAAAGAGGGAGATTTCGCGGCTGCGCCGGCGCATGCCCTCTTCCTCGATGGCGCGCAGTACGTGCAGCGTGGTCGATTCGGTGGATCGGATGTGGCCGGATCCGCCGCAATGGGGGCAGCGCCGCATGCTGGCTTCGATCAGGCTGGGGCGAAGCCGCTGGCGCGAAAGCTCCAACAATCCGAAGGCGCTGATTCGTCCAAGCTGGATGCGGGCACGATCGCCCTTCATGGCCTCCTTGAGGCGTTTCTCGACACGGTGCCGGTTCCGCGAATCGTCCATGTCGATAAAGTCGATGACGATCAGACCCGCAAGATCTCGCAGCCGCAACTGCCGGGCGACTTCCTCCGCCGCTTCCAAATTTGTGCGGCGCGCGGTCTCCTCGATATTGCGCTCGCGCGTGGCGCGGCCCGAATTGACATCAACCGCCACCAGCGCTTCCGTCGCGTCGATGACGATGTAGCCGCCGGATTTCAGGTGCACGACCGGGCTGTGCATGTCGTCGACCTGGTTTTCCACCTGATAGCGGTGGAACAGCGGAATGGCGCCCTCCGCCTTATAGCGGTGTACACGCCGCGCATGGCTGGGGATCAACATACGCATGAAATCCTTCGCGGCGCGGTAGCCTTCCTCGCCCTCTATGTGGATCTCGTCGATGTCCCGGGAGTACAGATCGCGGATCGAGCGCTTGATCAGATCGGCCTCTTCGTGGATCAGGGCGGGCGCGGAGGATTCCAAAGTCCGCTCGCGAATTCCGTCCCAGAGCCGGACCAGATACTCGTAGTCGCGCTTGATTTCGGGCTTGCTGCGCTCCATCCCCGCGGTGCGCAAAATGACCGCCATGCCCGGCGGAATGTTGAGATCGGTAAGGATACCCTTGAGCCGCTTGCGGTCCGCGGGTTCCGTAATCTTGCGCGAGATACCGCCGCCGCGCGGTGTATTGGGCATCAGCACGCAACACCGCCCGGCCAGCGAAATGTAAGTGGTCAACGCCGCGCCCTTGGTGCCGCGTTCCTCCTTGACCACCTGCACAAGCAGAATTTGGCGCCGCGAGATGACTTCCTGGATGCGGTAATTGCGCGCGATCACGCGATGGCGCGCCGCCATTTCATCGACCTCGTCTCCGCCCACGACCTCGACACCGGCGCCGCGCGGGCGCCGCCGCCGCCCGTGGCGTCCGTCCTCGTCGTCCGACGGCTCGGCCTCGGCCGCCGCCGCGTCCGCACCTTCCGCCTGGCCGCCATCTTCCGGGGCTTCGGCATCGGCGGCGTCGGCTTCGGCGTCGGGAGTTTCGGCGTCGGGAGTTTCGGCGTCGGGAATTTCGGCATCGGGCGACTCTTCACCGCCGTTCACATCGTCGGGGTCGGCCGCCAGATCGTCGCTTGCCTTCGCCGCCTCGGCCGCGAGCAGCGCCTCGCGGTCGGCGATCGGTATGCGGTAATAGTCCGGGTGTATTTCGCTGAAGGCCAGAAAGCCGTGGCGATTGCCGCCATAGTCCACGAACGCCGCCTGCAGGGATGGCTCTACCCGGATTACCTTGGCGAGATAGATGTTTCCCTTGAGCTGCTTTTTTGTGGATGTTTCAAAATCGAATTCGTCGAGGCGGTTTCCTGTTATGACGGCGACCCTGGTTTCTTCAGAATGGGTCGCGTCGATCAACATACGTTTGACCATAGATTACTCCAAAGCCGTTACCGGGCCGTCGGAGGGTTCCCCGACGGGCGGCACGGTCACATTTTGACGAAGCTGTTTTCGCTCTGTCGACCCGTCCAAACCCTCGTTTCCAAGGGCGACCCGAAGGTCGGGACGGGGAGCGCTCAGGATGCCGCTGGGCGGAGAACCTGGGACAGCTTCGAAGTTCACCAATCTTAAGCCGCGCCTTTCTGAGCGCCACCTGCCCGGGCGAACCGCGTATCGGCGGTTCGGCCGCGGGCCGCGACGCCCGCCGAATCCCGTTCCGGATCCGGCGCGAAATGCGGCCTGTGTGGTTAAGATAGACAGAGAACCGGCCGACGACAATGATCTATTGTTTACGGCAAAAAATGTATCGTGCCCGAAACAACGCCGCGTCGCGGCGCGGCTTGCGGGAAAGGCCATTGATTTTAGCTGGAATCGACCTGTATATGTAGCGGTTATGGCGAGCAGGCACCGCAATATGTGGCACTGGCCGCGACGCATCGTTTGGGCGTTCGCTTTCTCCTGTTTTCTGGTTCAACCGGCCGCCGCAATTCCGGAGGCGACCGGCGTGCGGGTCGGGCAAAAAGGCCAGGTCACCCGCATCGTCCTCGATTTGAGCGAGCGGATCGAATTCCGCGCTTTTACCTTGGCCAATCCGTATCGGCTGGTGCTGGACATGCCGATGGTCGATTGGCGGCTGCAGGCGGCGGTGCCGACCGGCGCCGGCGATCTGGTCACGGCGCTTCGTTTCGGCAGGTTCACGCCGCGGACGTCGCGCGTTGTGCTGGATGTCAGCGGCCCGATCAAAGTCGAACGCAACTTCGTGCTCCCGCCCAAGGACGGCGAATCGAACTATCGCCTGGTGATCGACATGCGTCCGGTCAGCGAGGCCGAGTTCGCCCGTCTGGCGCGCGAGCGCCGGGCCAGGGTCGGTAGCCGATCGCCGTCGCCGCCGGCGCCGCCACTATTGCCCAAACCGGTTCGGCCGCGCGGCGCCAAGCGGGTGGTGGTCGTCGATCCCGGCCATGGCGGCATCGACCCCGGCACGACCGGGGGGCGTGGGACCAGGGAAAAAACCGTGACCCTGGCGCTGGCCAAGGAGGTCAAGCGCCAACTCGAGGCGACGGGACGCTACAAGGTCGTGTTGACCCGGGACCGGGATTACTTCGTCCGCCTGCGCGGGCGGGTGGCCAAGGGGAGGCAGGCCGGCGGCGATCTCTTCCTGTCGCTGCACGCCGATTCGATCAAGGACAGGCGGACGCGCGGCGCCACCGTCTACACCTTGTCCGAGAAATCCTCCGACGCGGAAGCGGCCGCGCTGGCGGCCAAGGAGAACCGCGCCGATTTGATTGCCGGTGTCGATCTTGCCAACGAGACCGACGAGATCGCCAACATCCTGATCGACCTGGCGCAGCGCGAGACGATGAATTTGTCGGCCCGCTTCGCCAATGTCCTGATCGAGGAGTTGCGCAAGGAAGTGAAGATGCTTCGCAAGAGCCACCGATATGGCGGGTTCGCCGTGCTCAAGGCGCCGGACGTGCCTTCGGTGCTGATCGAGGTCGGATATCTCTCCAACCGGATCGACGAACGGCTGCTGCGGAAGGTGAGCCATCGACGCAAACTGGCCCGGGGCGTTGTCCGGGCCGTCGACCGCTATTTCCGGCTGACCGACAAGTTGACACGGTCATAACCCGGCCACATTTGCCGGGTACGGCTGTTTACGTTTTGGCGATCATTTCTGTCTACCAGAGTCCGTGCCAGCGGGCGGCGCTTTTTTCCGGCCCGCGCATTCGCCGAAGGGGTAATCGTTGCAGCGCCTGATTTCCTGGATGGTACGCCTGTTCAGCCTGTTCCTGATTGCGGCGATTCTGGGCGCCGGCGTCGTGCTGTTCGCGCTTTGGCAGTACGGCCGCGACCTGCCGGACTACCGCCAGCTGGCGAACTACGAACCGCCGATCGTCACCCGCGTCTATGGCGGAAACGGCCAGTTGATCGGGGAGTTCGCCGACGAAAAGCGGGTATTCGTGCCGATCGGGGTCGTACCCGAGCGGGTCATCCAGGCGTTCGTCGCGGCCGAGGATCAGCACTTCTTCGTGCATCCGGGCATCGATGTCCTGGGCCTCGCGCGGGCGGTCATAACCAACATACGAAATTTCGGCTCCGACCGGCGTCCGGTCGGCGCCTCGACGATCACCCAGCAGGTCGCCAAGAATTTCCTGCTCACGAGCGAGTTGTCGATCGAGCGCAAGATCAAGGAGGTGATCCTCGCTTTCCGGATCGAGCGCGCCTTCTCCAAGCACGAGATTCTCGAGCTTTATCTGAACGAGATATTCCTGGGTCAGCGATCGTATGGCGTCGCGGCGGCGGCGCTTACGTATTTCAACAAATCGCTCGACGATCTCGGTATCGCCGAGGCCGCGTATCTGGCGGCCCTGCCCAAGGCTCCGAACAATTATCACCCGGTGCGCCGCTACGAGGCCGCCAAGGCGCGGCGCGACTACGTGATCGAGCGCATGCGCGTGGAGGGCTACATCTCCTCGGATGAGGCGATTGAGGCAACATACGGGCCGCTCGAAGTATCGCTGAAGACGGCGCCGACCGCGCGCGGCGCCGAGTACTTCGTGGAGGAGGTCCGGCGCGAACTGCTCGACCTGTACGGCCAGGAGGCGCTGCTGCGCGGCGGCCTCGTGGTCCGCACCAGCGTCGATCCGCGGCTCCAGAGGATTGCCGATCAGGCGGTACGCAAGGGGCTGATCGCCTACGACCGGCGTCACGGCTGGCGCGGCGCGATGGGGTATCTCGAGTCGGCCGCCGATTGGGCCCTTCGCCTGGCCGAAATCACGCCCCCTCCGGGGCTGGGAAAATGGCGGCTTGGGGTCGTTCTGGAACTGGACGACCGGGCCGCGACGATCGGCCTGGCGGATGGATTGCGCGGCCGCATTCCGTTGGCGGAACTGACCTGGGCCAGGGCGGCCAAGGAGGGCCAGAAGCGTGGCCCCAAGATCAAGGCGCCGTGGGAGGTGCTGTCGGTCGGCGACGTGGTCGCGGTCGAGTCCGTGGACCGGCCCGAAAAGGGCGATCCGTACCCACCCAACACGTTTGGTTTGCGTCAAATTCCGGAAGTGCAGGGCGCGCTGGTGGCGCTCGATCCGCATACCGGACGGGTCCTCGCCATGTCGGGCGGCTACAGTTTCGCGGTGAGCCAGTTCAACCGGGCATCCCAGGCGCGGCGCCAGCCGGGCTCGGCGTTCAAGCCGTTCGTGTACCTGGCGGCGCTCGACAACGGTTACTCTCCGGCGACGATCGTCCTCGACGCGCCGGTGGTCATCAAGTCCGAGGAACTCGGCAAATGGAAGCCGGAGAACTACTCGAAAAAGTTTTACGGCCCAATTCCAATGCGTATCGGCCTCGAAAAATCGCGCAACCTCATGACCATCCGTTTGGCCCAGGACATCGGGGTCGCCACGATCGCCCGGTACGGCGAGCGCTTCGGCATCGGCGAACAGTTGCCGCTTGAGCTTGGCACCGCGCTCGGCTCGTCCGAAACGACGGCGCTGCGGCTTACCACCGCCTATGCCCAGCTGGTCAACGGCGGCCGCGCCATTTCGCCCAGCCTCATCGATCGGGTCCAGGACCGGCGCGGCAAGACAATATTTCGCCAGGACAAACGGACCTGCGAGCTGTGCCGGGAGGCGGTCTGGGAGGGACAGGACGTCCCGCGATTATCCGACGACCGGAAACAGATCGGCGATCCGCAAAGCGTCTATCAGGTCGTCTCGATGCTTCGTGGGGTCGTGCTGCGCGGCACCGGCTGGCGCGTGCGCGCAATAAAAAAATCGATCGCCGGCAAGACCGGAACCACCAACGAGTATTTCGACGCCTGGTTCATGGGGTTCACGCCCGACCTCGTCACCGGCGTCTGGGTTGGGTTCGATCAGCCGCGGACGCTCGGGCGCAACGAAACCGGGAGCCGCGCGGCGGCGCCGATATTCACCGATTTCATGGCGGAGGCGCTTGCCGGCACGCCGTCGATTCCCTTCCGCATTCCGCGGGGCATCCAGCTCGTCCGCATCAACCGGGATACCGGCGAACCGGCAAAAGCGGGCGACAAGCGGGTGATCGTCGAAGCGTTTCGCGCCCGCGATCTGGTCGCTACGCCAGCGCCACGCCGGACCACCCGGACCGGCGCGCCGGCCGCTCGTAAGAAAGGCTCTTCCGGTGTCGCGGGCACCGGCACCGGCGGGTTATACTAG
>CBDVDY010000040.1:0-16174 GCA_965372875.1 uncultured Alphaproteobacteria bacterium
TCGGTGGCGACCACCGGCAGGCCGGTCATCATCGCCTCGATGATCGAGCGCGGCATGCCTTCTCGCTGCGAGGGCAGCACGAATATGTCGGCCGCGCGCAGCAAATCGGGCACATCCTCGCGGTAGCCAAGGAGGCGTACCCGTGCCGACAGCGTTTCGTCGCGCTCGACCGCGTCGATGGTCCGGTCGATGCTGGACGCGTGATCGCTGACGAGCCGGTCGCCAACCACCCAAAGCTCGGCATCCGGCACTTCCCCCATGGCCTGGAACAGCTCGGGATAGCCCTTTTCGGCGACCAGCCGTCCGACCATCATGATCGCCACGGAATCTTCGCCGGCGCCGATGCCGCGCCGCGTCCGGGCGCGCGCCGCCTCGTTTTCGGCTGGATGAAACCGCGCCGGATCGACGCCGTTGCCGATGGCCTCGATCACGCCGCCCCGGCACAGGCCGAGCCGCCGGGCGCCGTCCGCGTCCTCGGCTGCCTGCGTGAACAGCACGTCGGTCACGCGTCCGGCCAGCCATTCGAGGGCGATGAACAGCACCCGCTTGGGCCACGCCATGCGGTCGTGGAAATAGAATCCGTGCGCGGTGTAGACGATGCACCCGACACCCGCCCTCCACGCCGCCAGCCGCCCGATCAGCGCCGCCACCGGCGTGTGCGCGTGCACCATGTCGAAGCGCTCGCGGCGGAACAGATCGCGCAGGCGGCGATAGCTGCCGATATGGGACCACAGATTATAGCTGCGCGAGATCGGCACCGTCTCGATCCGGAACCCCGCCGCCCGGCTTCGCTCGACCAGCTTCCCCGGTCCGCAGACGCCGACGACGTCGTGGCCGGCGGCGCGCATGCCCGCCATCAACGGCAGCAGGAAATGATACATGGTGAAATCGACCGCGCAGAGCTGACAGATCTTCACCGTTCAGCCCGCCGCGTGATGCCGTTCGTGCCAGGCCTGGAAAGCGACCATCGTCCACAGCTCCCACGAGGTGTCGCGCCGGCCCGCCTCGAGCTCGGCGAACCAGCGCGCCGGCAGTTCGGGGCGGAACAATCCCTGCCGTTTTAGCCGTCCCGGGTCGATGGCGCGGCGCGTCAGATCGGCCAGCGGCCCGGCCAGCCAATCGGCGACCGGAATTTCAAAGCCCTTCTTCGGCCGCGCGAAAACCTCTTCCGGCAGGCGGTCGGCAAACGCCTCGCGCAGGATGCGCTTGCCGCCGCCGCTGGCAAGCTTGAAATGCCCCGGCATGGCGGCGGCGCACTCGACCACGCGGTGGTCCAGGAACGGGCAGCGAACCTCCAATCCGTTGGCCATGCTCATCCGGTCGATTTTGACCAGCATGTCGCCCGGCAGCACCAGCGCGATATCGGTCGCCAGCACGTCGTTCAGGGCATCGTCCGAAGCGCACGCCTCCCTTATGCCGGCGACGATGTCTTCGACCGTGGAGCCGGCGGCGGGCGCGGCGAACAGAATGTCGAGTTCGACCTCCTGCATTTGGCGGGCCCATCCGGCATGCCGCGCCGCCGCGTCCTTGCCGGCGTGGGCGACGAAGCGCCGGAGCCGGCGGGCGCCCTCCAGCGAGCGGCGGTTCTTGCTTTCCGGCAGGCGAAGGGCGAGCGGCTCGATGACGCCCCGGCGCAGCCAGGCAGGCAGGCGGCGATAGCGGGCCGCGTGCAGCTCGCCCTGATACTTGCGATAGCCGCCGAATACCTCGTCCGCGCCGTCGCCGGAAAGCGCCACCGTGACGTGCCGGCGCGTCTCCCGCGAAACCAGGAACGTCGGCACCGCCGAGCTGTCGGCGAAGGGCTCGTCCAGTCCGTCGAACACGGCTTCCAGTACGTTCCTGCTTTCCTCGGCGGTCACGGATATCTCCGTGTGTTCGGTGCCCAGATGCTCTGCTACCCGGCGGGCCGCCGGACGCTCCTCGTAATAGTCGGACGCGCCCTCGAAGCCGACGGTAAAGGTGCGCACCCGCCTCGAGGCGCGGGTCATGCTGGCCGCCACGATAGCCGAATCGATGCCGCCCGAAAGAAAGGCGCCGACCGGCACGTCGGCGACCAGCCGGTCGCCGACGGAATCGTCGACCAGGCCACGCAGCGCGGCGGCGGCTTCGCCGCGGTCTTCGTAGCGCGCCGGCCCCCCGCGCACCGGATCGTACCAGCGCCGGACATGGCAGCCGTCCCGGCCGATTCGGGCGACATGGCCGGGCGGCAGCTTGTGTACCCCGTCGAGGATCGAATAGGGCTCGGGCAGATAGCGCAGCCCGAAAAAGAGCCGCAAAGCGGTCGGGTCGATATCGGCGGCCGCGTCGTCGAGGCACCGAAGCGCCGCCAACTCGGAGGCGAAAACCGCGCCGCGCGCCGTCTGGCGGAACAGCATCGGCTTCTTGCCGAAGCGGTCGCGGGCCAGGATTAGCGCGCCGGCTTCGGCGTCCCAGAGAGCGAAGGCGAACATGCCGCGAAGCCGGGGCAGCAATGCCTCGCCCCATTGCCGCCAGCCCGCGAGCAGCACTTCGGTATCGCTGTCGCTGGAAAATTCGTGCCCCATGCCGCGCAGCTCGTCCCGCAGAACGCGGAAATTATAGATCATGCCGTTGTAGGCGATGACCAGCCCATCCCGCGCCATCGGCTGCGCGCCACCGGGGCCGAGATCGACTATGGCCAGGCGCCGGTGGCCGAACCCGCAACGCGCGTCGAACCAAAGCCCGTCGCCATCCGGGCCGCGCGGCGCGAGGCGCGTCAGCGCCCGGCCGAAACGCGGCTCGGCGGCCGCCCGGTCGACGCCGCCGAAATCCACCATGCCGACAATTCCGCACATAGCTAAGACCCGAGCAGCGCCTCGAACGCGCGGGCGGCATTGCCCAGGCGAAAGCGCTCCGGCAACAGACTCGCGCGCGCGTTTTCCACGGGGTCGATCGCCACCGCGCCCATCGCCCGCTCGAATTCGACCCCCGCCCCGGCCAGGGTGACGGAGCCGGCGGGCGCGGCCCCGGCCAGCTCGGCGATACCGCCCGATTCGGGCGTGGCGATCACCTTGGTGCCGCAGGCCAGCGCCTCCAGCGCCGCGTTCGGCATGCCTTCCCAGCGCGACGGCAGCAGGAAGGCATCGGCGCCGGCGTAACGCGGCCACGGGTTCGGCTCGAAGCCGGCGAAGGCGACACGCTCCTCGATTCCCAGATGCCGCGCGCTCTCACGCAACGAAGCGGCGTCCGGGCCGTCGCCCAGGATCGTCAGGTGCGTGGTCTCCGGTGTGCGGGCGAGCATGTCGAGCAAACGGTCGAACCCCTTCTGTCTGGTCAGCCGCCCGGCCGCGACGAATCGCACCCCGGGGCCCGGCTCGCGCATCGGCCTGGCGGCGTTTTCGCGCAGCGCCGCCTCATCCACCGGGTTGGCCAGCAGGTGCAGGCGCGCGCGGTCCACGCCGAAGTCGCCGGCGAACTCGTCCGCCATGCGCCGCGATGTGCAGATCACGGAATCCGCATGGCGATAGAGCCGCCGGTAGCCGAACGCGGTCAGGCCGGGATAGGGCGCGTTCGGCAGGCTCAGGGACGGCAAGTTGGCCTCGCGCAGCAACAGGCGGCCGGGCAGCAGCCGCCGCGACGCCAGCAGCGCCAGATTGACGTAGCCGAGCGAGGAGACGATTTCGCGCGGCTGCATGCGTCTAAAGGCGCGGACCAGCGCGGGCACCGCGCCACGCAGGCGAGGGGTTCCGAGGTCGATCACCGGCACGTCGGCCGGGAGCGCCGCGCGCAACGGGCCTTTGGCATCCAGCACTACCAGATGCGGCGCGAACCGCGCGCGGTCGAGCGCCGCGATCAGGTTGAGGATGACGCGCTCGGCGCCGCCGCCGGCGAAGGACGGCAGGACAAAGGCGATCTTCGCCGGCGTGCTCACGTCCCGCTCACGTCCCGCTTAGCCCGAGACCGCCGCCGCCACTTCGTCGCAAATTCGCTCGGCCGTCGCGTCGTCCAAATAGGCGTGCATCGGCAGGCTCAGGACCCGCTTACTCAGCCCCTCGCTCGCCGGCATCGAGCCGGGCCCCCCGCCGAACCCGGCGTAGGCCGGCTGCAGATGCAGCGGCCGCGGATAATAGATGGCGGTCGGGATGCCGCGCGCCTTCAGCTTGGCGGCGACCTCGTCGCGCCCGTCCAAAAGGATCGAATATTGGGCCCAGGCGCTGGCCGCGCCGGCCAGGCGCCTGGGTGTCTCGACCAGATTGCCGAGCCGCGAATCGTAATAGCGCGCCAGCCTCTCGCGCGTCGCGATCTCGTCGGCCAGGACCGGCAGTTTGGCCAGCAGGATGGCCGCCTGAAGCGTATCGAGCCGCGCGTTCAACCCCATGCGGACGATGTCGTATTTGGCGCCGCCCTTGCCGTGGGCGCGGATCGACCGGTAAGTCTCGGCCCGCCCCGGATCGTCGGTCAGGAGCGCGCCGCCGTCGCCATAGCCGCCCAGCGGCTTGGCCGGAAAAAAACTGATCGCCGTAGCCGGCGCAAGCGCCCCCACGCGTCGCTCGCCGAGGCGCCCGCCAAAGCTTTGCGCGGCGTCGGCCAGGAGGAACAGGCCGTGCGATTCGCAAATGGCCTCGATCGCCGGGTAATCGGCGGGCTGGCCGAACAAATCGACGGCTATCACCGCGCGCGGCCTCGCCTCGCCCCGCGCCGCATTCTCCTCTATCCGGCGGGTCAGATCGGCCGGGTCGATGTTGAAGGTGCCCGGATCGACGTCGACGAAGACCGGCCGCGCACCCAAAAGCATCGCCACCTCCGCCGTGGCGGTGAAGGTGAATGCGGGCAGGAACACGGCGTCGCCGGCGCCGACGCCCTCGGCCATCAGCGCCATCAGCAGCGCGTCGGTGCCGCTCGAGACGCCTATGGCATGGCCGCAACCCGCTTCCGCCGCCAGCGCGGCTTCGAACTCGGCGACTTCGGGGCCGAGAATGAAGCGGCCGTGGTCCAGCACCGCCTGGATGCGCGCATCGATCTCCGGCTTGAGGCGCGCGTACTGCGCCTTCAGATCGGCGAACGGGATCGGAGGGTGTTGGTTTTCATTCATCGAGGACGAGTCCGGATTCGGCCTCGCGGTAGCGCTCGCCGGTGCGCGGACAGACGAGGTCGGCGCCCAGCCGCTCGCCGCTGCGGCTCACCCATCCCGCCGGCCGCGCCGGGCCGCCGATGACGAGCTGATGGTCCTTGACGTCTTTCGTCACCAGGGCGCCGGCGCCGATCATCGCGTAGCGGCCGATGGTGACGCCGCAGACGATGGTGGCGTTGGCGCCGATCGACGCACCCTTGCGCACCAGCGTCGGCTCGAATTCCTGCTTGCGGTCGACGAAGGCGCGGGGCGTGCGGACGTTGGTGAACACGCAGCTTGGGCCGCAGAACACCTCGTCCTCTATGGTCACGCCCTTGTAGACCGCGACGTTGTTCTGAATCTTGACGCCGTTGCCGATGGTCACGTCCGGGCCGGCCATGACGTTCTGTCCCAAAACACAATCCGCGCCGATGCGGGTGCCCGCGAGAATATGGCTGTAGTGCCAGATCCGCGTCCCCGCGCCGACCTCAGCGCCCTCGTCGACGAGCGCGGTGGGATGGATCAGCCTCTCGTTCATGCCGGCTCCTCCAGCTCTATGGGTTGGCCGCCGGTCAGCGAGCGCTGGCAGGCGTCGAGCACGGCCAGCACGCCGAGCGCTTCGTCGGCGTCGGATCGCGGCCGCGCGCCACTGGCGACGCAATCCAGGAAATGCCGGCATTCGGCCGCGAGCGGTTCGCCGTCGCCATAGGGGATTGGCGTCGCCTCCGCCCGGGCCACGCTCGGCGCGTCGCCGTCCCAACCAACGCCGTGCCGATAAAGCAATAGCTTGTCCGCGCCCGCCTGGCTGTCGTGGAAGGCGGCCATGCCTTCGCTGCCGACCACGACCATGCGGTGGTCCTTGTAGGGGTGCAGCCAGGAGACAAAAATATGTGCCTGGACGCCGCCCGCGAAGCTCAAATGCGAGAGCGTGGTATCGGCCACCGTGGGGGACAGATAGGCGCCGCCGTTGGTCATTGCGCGGATCGGCCGCGCACCGCAAAGTCTCAGGATCATCGAGATATCGTGCGGCGCGAAGGACCAGAGCGCGTTCTCCTCGCGCCGGATCTGGCCGAGGCTCAGCCGGTTCGAATAGATGTATCGCAGATCGCCCAGCGCCCCTTCGGCGACCAGCGTCTCCAGCGCCACGAAGGCGGGATGGTAGAGCAATAGATGCCCGACCATGAGGGTGAGGCCGCTACGGTCGGCCTGCTCGCGCAGCGCCCGCCCTTCGGCGAGGTCGAGCGCCAGCGGCTTTTCGACGAAGACGTGCTTTCCGGCCGCCAGCGCCCGGGCCGCCAGGGCGCCGTGCGTCGCCGCCGGCGTGGCGATGACGACCGCGTCGATCGCGTCGTCCGCCAACACAGCGCGCATGTCGCCATGCGGCGTGGCGTCGGGATAGAGGGCGGCAAACTCGGCGCGCGCGTCATCGCGCACGTCGCAGAACGCGGCCAGCGCGCCCAGCGCGTGGAAGTTTCGCAACAGGTTGCGGCCCCAATGGCCGGTGCCGACGACGGCAATTCTGGTCATACCAGGGTTTGTCCCGCGAGTCGTTCGAAGGCACTGGTCACGGTGGCTGCCTGCTCCTTGCCGGAAAAGACGCGCTGGCCCTTCCTGCGCGCCGCGTCGCTCAACCGCCGCCATAAATCCTGGTCGATCGCCAGTTCCGCCAGCTGCCGCGCCATGGCCGCCGCATCGAACGGCTCATAGAGATAGCCGGTCACGCCGTGTTCGACCACTCCCTCGAACGCACCGGTCGCCAGGACCGGCACGCCGAAGGCGGTCGCCTCGATCACGTCGCGGCCCCAGGGGTCGTTTTCCCGGCTCGGCCGGATCAGGGCGAAGGCGCGCGCAAGAACCTGCTCGGGCTCCGCCGTGTGGCCGCGAATCTCTATGCGGCCGGCGAGATTGTCGGCGGCGAGCCGTTGCCGCATTTGCTCGGCGAAGCCGGGTTTGGAGCGCTCCATGCCATAGACCGCGAGCTTGAGCGGCGGTGCGTTCCCGGCCTCCAGCGCGGCGGCGATCTCCAGCATCCGGTCGGCGCCCTTGGCCGGGTCGATGTTGCCGAGATAGACGGCCTCCGGCGGCTCGGCGAAAGGCTGGCGCGGCACCGGCTCGGGCGCGATGTTCCAGATCACGTCGCCCGGCGGCAGCGAGCCACGCGCGAGTGCCCGGACCCGCGCCTCCTCCCGCGGCGAAATATAGAAAAAATGATCGCACGAGCGCGCCATGCGCCGGACCAGCCAGCGCGCCCAGCCATTTTCCGGCAGGTAGGCGCGGTTGTGGCAGGCGATCGGCAGGCCGGTGGCGCGCTTGAGCCTCCCGGCCAAAAGAAACAGTCCCTCGTAATTGAGGTGGATGAGATCGGCGCGGTGCTCGCGCGCCAGCGCCGCCAGCCGCGTTGCCGCCCGCCCCAGCCGCCTGAGCTTCGGCAGGCTCGCCAGAAATATTCGCCCGCTGTTGCGCCGGCGCGGCACGAACGAGCCGATCTCGGGTACGAGCACGGTGGGGATGTCGATCTCGGCGTAGCGCGACGCGACCGGCCCTTCCTGGCGATGCGCGACCAAGGGTGCTATGCGTGACCGGTCCAGCCGGCGCAGCAGTTCGTACAGGCTGCGCGACGAGCCGCCCCAGCCGCCCTCGATATCGACATGCAGGGTACGGATCATTGCGCCCGGTCGAGCAGGCGCTCGTAGAACGTACGCAGCGGCGGGCGGGTCTGGCCGGTGTGGTAGAGCAACACCAGCGTCCCGCCGTATTGGCGGCAGGATTCGATCGCGGGCGCACATTCGGCCAGCGCCTCGTCGACCGAAAGGTTCCGGTATTTCTCGCCGAACAGGCCGAATTCCATGATCGCGGTGGACATCGTCTCAAGCTTCAGCGGCCGCCTTTCGCACAGACCGTAGGCGGCATGCGCGCGGCAGGTGCCGTTTCGGAACCCGACCCGCTCGGGATAACCCAGCGTCAGGTCGCGGCGCATGCCGGCCTCGGCCCAGATCGCCGGGGTGCGTTCGACGTCGAATTGCAACCCGTGCTGCCGTCCTTCGTCGACCGGCCGGCCGAGGACGTCTTCCAAGCCCCGGCGCTGGCGGCTCCATTCGTCGGCATCGGTTGCCGTGGCGAATCCCGGATGAAAGCCGACTTCGTGACCCCTTTCCACGATCTCGTCCACGACCCGCCGCAACAGCACTTGCATGGTTTGCGCGTAGGGGCTGTCGAGCGGCGAGACGCTCGGCCCCATGAAGAAGAACCGGCTGGTCAGGCCGCGGCGCTCGGACGCCGCCATGAGATCGCGGACCGAACGCCAGGGCTCGCCGGCGAAATAGGCGTCGCGCAGCCGCCGCATTGCGGCGCCCGGCCGCCGCCTTTTCAACACGTCGCCGGCGGCATTCCGGATCGGCTCCAGTACGGAGTGATAGCCGCGCAGCCGGTCCACGTCGTGGGTCGGCACGACGCGGTATCGCGTGCGGTTGGCCGGGCGCTCCTCGCCGGTCAGCGCGGCGGCCAGGTCGCGCGCCGCCTGGTCGGCCAGCGGCCGGGCCAAGCGTCCGGCGCGCGCGGCCAGCGACGCCGCGTACGGAAAGCGGCCATAAGAATCCCGCTCCTCGCTGTCGCGCTCCTCGATCCGCGAGAGCATGAAAAAGATCAGCCCGATGGCGTCGTAGCCGAGCGCGTTGTCCCGATTCGTCGGTCCGTCTTCCGGCGGCGGCAACAGGCGGGCCGCGCCGCCATTTTTCTCGATCCGGCGTAGCTCGTCGCGCTCGGGGTGAATGCCGTCATCGGCCAGGCGCACAGAGGTGGGAAATAACGCGGCGGGCACGGTAACGGCGCCGGCGGGCGCTTCGGCGCCATAATGCAGGACTAATGACGCGTCCTGCTCGCGGCGCACGAAATGGCAGGAATCGAAAAAGTCGCAGACGTATTCGATCTCCGGCCGGAAGGCCTCGAGCGCCGGGTCCAGCGACAGGCGATAGGGTAGCGCCTCAACCATGGCCGGAAATGCCGAACGTCCGCACCCAGGAATCGTGGGTCAGCAACTGCCGCATGAGCTTGGTGTGTTGGGCGCGCCCGTCCAAATGCTCGTCGATGCAGGAAGCAAGCCCGTTCGCGTCCATCACGCCCATCGTCAGCCCGTCGAGGCGGCCGCGTATCTCGGCAAAGCGTTGCCGGTGGCTGGGATCCTGGCGATAAAGCGCCCCGAGATTCTGCCACGAGCCGAGCGAATGGCTGGTGCTCGGCAGGCGCTTGTGCCGCAGGATGCCGAGCCGGCGCAACGCGCCGCGGCCCAATAGGCCGGCGATCTCTATCCACGGATGCAGATCGGCGCGGAAATCCGTGTTGGCGTTCGGGATCGCGGCAAGGTCCGGCGCCAGCTTGCCGAGCGCCAGTTGCAGCATGCGGCCATTGCAGCGCCACGCGGGCGGCATGCGCAGATAGATATCGAAAACCTCGTTGTCGAAGGCGGGAATGCGCAGATCGACCTCGGCCCGCACCGCCATCATGCTGGTGAACGCGTAGTGCTTGCTGACGGCGTGCAGGATGAAGCCGTCCCAGGCGTTGTAGGGCTCGTCCGAATCGAGCCATGGCGCCAGCGCGCCCTGCATCGCGTCCGCCTGGCCTTGCCACCATTCGGCGCGGCGTTCGGCGCGCACGATGCGGTCGACGGTGGCGCGCGGCGGGCCCTGGCGCAGATTGTCGAGCACGTCGCCGCCGCCGACCGGGCGCGGTATTGGCTTGAGCGCGGGGACCCGGGTCCGCGATCCGAGGACGTTTATGAAACGGGCCGGCAGGTAGTAGCCGCGCAGGGTGTAATCGATGCCGTGGCCGGTCAGCGCCACCCGGCAGCCCTCGGCGACGCGGGGCATGAAGGCGGAAACCGGCGTCGAGGCGGGGTAGAGCCCGCCGGAAGCGATCACCGTATCGTCGAGGATATCGAGCGTCTCTCCCGGGTCGACCACCAGCGCGGTATGCCTGGCGCCGCGGGCGCCGGCGAGGCGTTTGGCCGTCGCCAGCTCGGGGTTGCCGGCGAAGCTGGCCGTCGTCCAGCAACCCGGCGGCTCGCCGCCCGTGGCGCCCAGCACCAGCCGCGAATCGATACCGCCCGAGAGCAGCAGGCCGACGCCGTCGGGCCGCGACTGCCGGTCGACGGCGCGGCGCAGCGCGATGGCGAGCGATTCGGCGCCTTGGTGCTGCGAGAAATCGGGCTTGCGCCAGGCGAGCCGCCAATAGGCGCGTTCGCGCGCGCCGCCGCGGTCGAACTCGGCGACGCAGGCGGCCGGCAGCGCCGAGACTCCGGCGAGTGGCGAGATGCGCCCCACCGTCCGCTGCATGGTGAACAATTGCGCGATGGCCGCCGGATCGGCCCGGCGCGGCACGCGGCGGTCGCCGATCAGGGTGTGAAGCTGCGTGGCGAACACCGTCTCGCCGCCCTCGCGCCAGACATGCACGGGATGGGTCGCCAGCCGGTCGGTCAGCAGAATCAGGCGGTGCTCCGCGCGATCGTACAGGGCGGCGCAGAACTGGCCGTTGATCTCGGCCAGCCGGTCGAGCGCCCCCCGTTCCGCCAGCCGCAGGATCAGCGCGGCGGCGTTATCGAATTCCTCGCCGCCGGGTTCGCCTTCGAGATCGGCGAAGGAATCGGGATTGAAGATTTCACCGCAAACCACGGCCCGCCAGCGCCCGTCGGCCGATCTCGCCAAGCCGCCGCCGCGGCGCCGGTCGTGGGAAACGCGACCAAGCACGGCCCCCGGGCCGGAGGTCATTTCTATTGCGTAACGATTGGGCAGGCGCGCGGCCATGGGCCCGGCATCCGCGGGCGCGGCCGGATCGGCGCGCATCAGCCCGAAAATTCCGATCATCGCCGCCCGCCCGCGCCGCCGCCCGCGCCCATGGACCCACCCGCGCCCATGGACCCGCCCGCGCCCGTAGATAGGACCGCCGCCATTCGCTCTCTCATGACGGCAGCGCCATCAAATTGCCGCGCTTGCCCACGAACACGCGGTAGTGATGGGACTCGAGCTGGGCCTTGGTCCGTTGCCAGATGGGCTTGCCGTCGCGGCTGTACCAGCCGGCCAGGCGGATGCGCGGCCGAAGCTCGGCGAGCGTCCGGCGCGCGCCTTCCAGCGCCTCGATTTCGGCGCCGTTCAGCGTCAGGCTCAGCATATCGACCTTCGACAGGCGGTATTTTTCGACGATCTGGTCGACGCTGATGGTTTCGACCTTTTGCCGCCGCTCGCCCCGGTAAACCTCGCTGACCAGCGTGTTCGACTGGGCGAAGCCGGTCTCCAGGTTCAGCGTCGCCGCCTTGTTCCAGAGCGCCCGGTGCAGCGCGGTGACGTTGGCGACGCCGTTCGCCGCCATGTTGCGCGCGAGCAGCGCGTGGCACTCGCGGTCGGCCTCGATGGCGTAGAAGTGCCCGTCCGGAACCTCGCTCGCAAGCCGTACTTCGCCGAAGCCGAGGAAGGCGCCGCCGTCGATGAACACGTCGTCGGGCTTGGGCCGGAACGCCGCGTTCAGCAGGTCGCGCGCGGCCCCGTCGTCGAGATCGGCGATGGCATCCTTGTGCTGGGCGTGGAAACCGAACAGCTGGTCGGCGGAATAGCCCTCGGGCTTCCAGTCGGGCCGCATGTGCGGGAACAGGTAGCGGTTGAGGTAATCCTTGACCAGGCGGAAGTGCGGTTTCGGCAGGGCATCGGGCAGATCGCCGGCGAGCAAATCGAAGACCTCTTCGTTGGCGGGCTCGGTCCAGAAACCGTGCAGCCGCGCGCCGTGCTCGGGCGCCTCGATCCACGGCCCGCCGTCCTCCTCGCCGTAGGTCAGGCGCGGGGCGTGCTCGCGCAAATGCGCCAGCATGCCGGCATAGCGCCCGAGCCATTTGGCGCGGTAGCCGGGGACCAGCATCTTCAGGCCGACGGGGATCGGGATCATTGAATCGGGATCACGGCTGAATGCTCCGTTGCCGCCTAGGCCGCGTCCCTGGCGTGCTTGGCCACCGGGTCGTAATCGTCGAAATAGGCGATTCGGCGGCGGCTATCGGCCGGCAGCCGCCCGAGGAAGCGCTCGAACAGCGCGATATCGCCGGCGCCGACCCGCGTCTCGCCGAAGCCTTGGGTGGCATTGGAATTGACCACCCGGCCCGGCGCGATTTCGTCGTGCGGCAGGCCGAGCGCGTCGAGCGCCGCCATCATGCGGATGGGATCGCGCTGGTGCTCGGTGCGGATCTCGACGGCGCGGCCGATGCCGAATTCCTCGACCATTGCGTCGAAGCGCAGATACATCTCGCACCAGGCCCAGAGGTAGAGCTCGCCCTTTTCCATGTCGCCGCTCTCCAGCCGCAGCAGATTGCCGGCCGCCTCGGGCGGGCTGTTGTCGAGGCCGAATTCCTTGTTGCGGTTGAGGAAGCTGCGCATGTTGAGAAGCGGGTCGCGGACCAGCCGGATCAGCGCCACGTCGTCGAGCGCGCGCAAGAATCCGCGGTGCAGCCCGCGGGCGAAATATTTGCTGACGTCGACATGGATCGAGCAGTTTTCGCGCGCCAGCGTGCGTTCGATCATCGCCAGACGCCGCGCCGCGATGCGGTCGAGATAGGCGTCGTCGCCGCGCTCGAACGCGCTCAGCACCTTGCCGCGCCCCAGGAGTTCGTGCGTCTCGACGAAACGCCGGCGAAAGCGCCTCTCGATATCGCCAAGCGCGCCGGGCAGGATCGGCCGCGCGTCGGGCTCCTCGAACGCCGCATGGCAGCCGGGCACGTGCCGCCGGAGAATCTCGCAGAGGGAAGCCTGGCCGCTCCTTCCGGCGGTGACGGTAAAGACGTATCGCGTGCCCATGGCTCGGCTCAGACGTGTATCTCGCGCAACAGGGCGAAAGCCTCGGCGGCCTCGAGCCCGCATTCGCTGCCGCGCAGCCGGGCCAGCGCCTCGACCGCCTCGACCGAGCGCGGATGCGGCCAGTCCCGCAGCTCCCCCGCATAGCAGCGCAGCGCGTCGCATTTCCGCGCCAGCGTCGCCGAAATGTCCACGTAGGTGGTGGGTCGGAAGCGGTCGGCGGGCGCGGCGTATTCGCTCGACGACAACACCTCGCCGGCAAACAGGCGGCGGACCCGCGCGCCCGGAAGCGGGCGGCAGGCGGTGAGCACCGCGCGCGCGGCGATCTGGTGGTCGATATTGAGGTCGCCTTCATGGTGGCCGTAAACGATCGTGGCGCCGCTTCCGTCGAGGAACGATTCGACCCGCTTGACCACGTCGAGCAGCGCCACGCTGTCCATGCGATTATCGGGAAAGTCGGCGAAGGCGATGTCGCCGACGTCCAGTATCGTCGCGGCGTCGCGCGCCCGGGCGCGCAGCTCCTCGATCGCGTCCTCACTCGTGTCGCCGCTGGCGCCGTCATCGGCGCGGGCGGCAAGCCCGGTGGCCAGGATCAGCACGTGCACCGCATCCCCGGCCTCGGCGTGGCGGGCGATGGTGCCGCCGAATCCCAGAACCTCGTCGTCGGGATGGGCGGCGATCACGGCGATAATGTCGTTGCTCATGGCTGCTCCGATCGCGCGGCGGGCCCGCGCCTATAGACAAGATATTCGCCCTCGCCATATTCGTCCTCGCCCGTGGCTTTCTCGAAGCCCAGGCTTTCGAACAGGCGGATGGATGCTTGGTTGTCGGATTTGACCCGGGCTCGGGCGTTTGCGCCGGGCCGAATTTCTTCCAGCGCGACGAGCGCGGCGGCGATGGCCGTTTTCGCCAGGCCCCGCCGGCGCGCGCCGGGCACCACGTAAATATCGATCTCGAAGGCGTCGCCGCGCCGTTGCAGGCGCACCTGGCCCGCCGGTGCTTCGTTGTTTTCCACGATGAACATCAGCGTATCGTCGTCGTCCAGGCGCTCGGCGAGCCAGCCTTGGTGATGGTCCCAGGGGATCGGGGCCACGGTCCGCTCCTTCCGGGCCAGCGATTCGGGATCGTTGACCCAGCCGAACAACAGGCGCGCGTCCGACATTTTGGCCGGGCGGAGCGGGAAAGCCGCTTCGCTGGGCAGCGGACGGCTCACCGCACGGCGAAGGTCGGTTGGATCATCTCGCCCCGCAAGCAGGCGGACGGGTCCGGCGAATCGAGCGCCGCGCGCACCGCGCCCAGTGCCCGGTCGGCGGCGGCCAGCGTTTCATCGGTGATCGCGTCGCTGTCGTGGGCGAGGCAGAGATTGAACGAGGCGAGCAGCAACAGGCCGCTGGCCACGAACTCCTGGCGCAACAGGCTCCCGAGCAGCACGCTATCGACGGGTGCGTCGCCGATCACCAGGCGCGGCCACCAGCCGTCACCCTCGAAGCGCGCGAAATTGCCGAAACCGTGCCGGTCGAGCAGCCGGTTGGCGCCGTCCCTGAGCATTTCGCCCCGCGCCCACAGGCGCCCGGCCGCATCTTCGCGTTCGAGCTTGTCGATGGTGGCGATGGCGGCGGCGATCGACAGCGCCTCGCCGCCGAATGTCGCCGAGAAGAATATTTTCTCCATCAACGCCATGATCTCGCGCCGGCCGACGATGGCCGAGATCGGCATGCCGTTGCCCATCGACTTGCCGAAAGCGGCGAGGTCGGGCGTCACCCCGTAATGGGCCTGGGCGCCGCCTGGTGCGATGCGAAACCCGGTAACGATTTCGTCGAAGATCAGCACCACGCCATGGCGCTCGGTCAACTCGCGCAGGCGCTGAAGGAACCCGGGCGCCGGCGGCGTCACGCCGGCGGGCTCGACGATCGCCGCCGCGTAGCCGTCGGGCTCGGCCTTGAGCAGCGTCTCGAACGCGTCCGCGTCGTTGAAGGGAAAGCGCGCCGACAGTTCCTTGACCGCCGCCGGCACGCCCAAATCCCGCGCCGTCGTGCCGATATACCAGTCGTGCCAACCGTGGTAGCCGCAAACCGCGATCCTGGCGCGGCCGGTATGGGCTCGCGCCAGGCGCACCGCCGCCGTCGTCGCGTCCGAGCCGTTCTTGCCGAAACGCACCATCTCGGCGCAGGGCACGAGGCGCACCAGCCGTTCGGCCAGTTCGGCCTCGATGGGGCTCGGCAGCGAGAAGGTAATGCCGCGCTCCATCTGCTCGGCGATGGCGGCGTCCACGTCCGCGTCGCCATAGCCCAGGATCACCGGCATCAGCCCCATCAAATAGTCGATGTAGCGATTGCCGTCGACGTCGGTGACGCGGCAGCCCTTGCCGGACTCGATGAACAGCGGGGCGGCGCCCCTGACCATTTGCCGGTGGCTTTTCGAAAAGGTCTGGCTGGCCAGCGGGATCGATTCGGCGGCGCGCCCGAAAAGCGCGTTGGAGCGGTCGAAACGGCGGGCGGGTTCGCCGTCTGTCGCCGCCAGGTCGCGTAGGGTGCCCTCGTTGGTCTTGCGGTCCCGGTTGATGCGCAGCAATTCCGGATGCAGGGTAAGGGCGGCCAGAACGTCGTGCCAGCGGAAGTCGTCGGGCAACAAGGGGATGAGCCGGCGCATCAACTCCAGATCCTCGGGCTCGTCCACGGTCCAGCGCAAATGGCTGAAGTCCACCACGCCCACGATATCGGCGCGGCGAAAATCCCCGGCCGGCAGCCGGTTCGCGAGGCGCCCGCTGATGAAGGGCGTGACGTGGGCGCGAAGCATCGGGTCCTTGGCCGCGGCGTCGGCCTGGTCGAGGGCCGCGCGCGAGAATACCTCCACGTCGAGCCCGTCCGGAAAGGTCCGTCTTGTCGCATTGGAAACGTAGTCGGTCCCGCCCTTGCGAAATCGTGTCACCGCAAGATCGATCACGTCCGGGTCGATCAGCGGACAGTCCCCGGTGATGCGCACGATGGCATCGGCATGGCTTTTCGCGGCGACCGCGGCGTAGCGGCCGAGCACGTCGTCCTCCGAGCCACGAAAGACCGGAAAGCCGATTTCGGCGGCGTAGGCGGCCAGCGGCGCGTCCGCCTCGGCCTCGCTGCAGGCGAGCCACACTTCGTTTACCGCCGCGGCCTTTGCGGTGCGGGTCAGAACGTGATGGATCAACGGCTTGCCGGCGATTTCGGCCATGATCTTGCCGGGCAGGCGGGTCGAGCCCATGCGCGCCTGGACGATGGCGACGACCTTGTTCGATGTGCTGCCGCGGGCCATC
>CBDVDY010000041.1:0-15925 GCA_965372875.1 uncultured Alphaproteobacteria bacterium
GGCTCGGGCGCGCTCCTGAGCTTGACGAAGGGCGCGCTTGCCAGACAACGACGAGGAATGCTCATCGTTGTCTGGTATGAGCCGGCCTCGGCCGCTTCGTCAGGCCTGGCCGCGCTCCTCGGCGCGGGCGCGCAGCAGCGCCTGTTGATAGGCCAGCATCACGTCGCGTTCGCGCAACAGGCCGACGACGACCATGCTCTCGCGGTTCTCGACCACGGGAAATCGCGACTCGTCGGTTCCGGTGCAAAGCTCCCAGGCGGTTTCCAAATCGTCGCCGGACTCGACCACGAGCGGCCGCCTGCGCGCGGCGTCGCCGGCCATCGCCAGATCGTCGAGCGCGCTGTCCAGGACCACCTCGCCGAGGTCCGAGAGCGCGATGGTGCCTTCGAGCCGTCCGCCCGCGCCGACCACGATCAGCAACCCGTAGGGCGCGCTCAGGAGCTTTTTCCTGAGCTCGGCGACCGGCGCGTCGGGCGCGATGGTGGCGTAATCGCCAACCATCACGTCGCGCACCCGCATGCTGCGCAGCATGCCGTATTCGCGGCCCTGGCTGGTGTCGACGCCGCGGCTCTCGAGTTGCCAGGTGAAGAACGACTTGACCCGGAGCGCCTGGGTGATGATCGAGGCGATCACCACCGCCACCATCACCGCGATGGTGATGCGATAGTCGCCGGTCATCTCGAAGATGATGAGGATGGTGGATATCGGCGCGCCCAGGACGGCGCCGGCGACCGCGCCCATGCCGACCATGGTGTAAGCACCCGTCGACGAGGCGAGCGCCGGATAGGCGTCCGCCATGACGGTGCCGAAGATCCCGCCCAGCAGCGCGCCGACCACCAGCGACGGGCTGAACACGCCGCCGCCGAACCCCATGCCCAGGCTGATCGCGGTGGCGATGATCTTGGCGGCGAACAGAGCGAGCAGGAGCGCCAGGCCGAACTGGGCCTTGAGCGCCATATCGGTGGTTTCGTAGCCGACCCCCAGTATGTGCGGAAACTTGAGGGCGATGGCGCCGACCAGGAGCCCGCCAAGGGCCGGCCGCAGCCATTGCGGCCCTGGAATGCGCTCGGCCAGATCCTGCACGCCGATGATCGCGCGCATGAAGATCATCGCCGCCGCCGCGCTGGCCACGCCGAGGAGCGCGAAGACGGCGAATTCCCAGGCCGAGGCGATGGCGTATGCCGGAACGATGAAGGCCGGGAAGTCGCCGTAATGGCCGCGCGAGATCAGCGTGCCGACGACCGAGGCGATGACGATCGGCGCGAAGGCCGAAAGCGCGTAATGCCCGACCACCACCTCCAGCGCGAAGAATACGCCGGCGATGGGAGCGTTGAACGAGGCGGCGACGGCGGCCGCCACGCCGCAGCCGAGAAGCGTCGCCCCGACCTGGCGCCCGAGCCGGAGCCGCTTGGCCATCCAGGCGGCCATGCTGGCGCCGAGATGCACGACCGGGCCCTCGCGGCCGACCGAGGCGCCGACCCCGATCGAGGCGGCGCTGGTGAGGGCGGCCAGCAGCCCCGAGGTCAGCGACATCTTGCCGCCGTGCAACGCGTTCGCCTCGATCAGATCGGCCACCCCCAGGGGCTGCCGCTCCGGCATGGCGTAGCGGATGAACAATCCGATCGCCAGTCCGCCCGCGGCCGGCGCCAGAAGGATCTGCCACCAGGGCAGGGACTGGCTGAGCGTGTAGACGCGCTCGCTGGCGCCGCCGAGGGCGCCCCATTGCACCATGCCGATGACCCAGCGAAAGGCGATCGTGCCGTACGCGGACGCCGCGCCGACGACAATGGCGAGGCCGATCAACGCCAGTTGATCCTGCCGGCGCAGGCGGCTGAAAACATCGCGCAATCGCGCCCAAGCCAGCCGCTTAAGTCCGCCGCCTCCCCCCTGCTGCGCGTAATCCGCCAAGCGCGCCCCCTGTTGCAACCGGCCACCAGCCGGTAAGCCGCCCACCAGCCGACTGTAACGCGGTTGCGCGAAGGTTTTAAAGCCCCGCGCGGGAGCGGATGATCAGCCGGCGCCGCCCTTCGGCCTGACGCCGATGACGTGGCCGGCCTGGGTTGGGCGCGGGATTCGGTCGTGCGCCCGCTTGACCGCCGCCATGCGTTCGAGGATCGCGTCGGGAATCGGCGTGCTCGCGCGCGCCCCCATGTCCATATGCATGCCGATGCATTCGTAGGTCGCCGCCAGCTGCCCGTCGGTCTCGTGATACATGCGGTGGAAATGGTGGAAGCGCTTGTAATCGAAATCGAGCAGCTGCTGGGTGAAGCGAATCGGGTCGCCCGCGCGCAGTTCCCTGAGATAGGTGACGTGGATTTCGAGCGCGAACGTGGAGCAGTTGCTGTTTTCGCGATAGGGCGTGTCGAAACCCAGGTAGTCGAGGAAGGCGTCGGTCGAGTGATCGAAGGCGAGCACGTAATAAGCCACGTTCATGTGGCCGTTGTAGTCGATCCATTCGGGCGGAATCGTGGCCCGGTGCAGCGCCAGCGGCGCGTCGATGATGTCGGCGGAACGGGCGTTCATGGCGGGCAAAAGATAATCGATTGGCGCGGCGGCGCAAAGCCGCTAGCGTTCGGGCGCGCGATATCGGCTACGATCCCACCGGACATGATCCCTTGATCGGACGATTGCTGTTATTCCTCGCCGCCCGGGGTAAGGGCGTCCTCGCCGCCGGCGTCTTCCTCGGCCTCGCCTGGCCGGCGCTGGCCGCGCGGCTGGCGCCCTATATTACGCTGATCGTGTTCCTGATGCTGGCGACCGCCGCGGTGCGGGTCGATTGGCGCGACGTCGCCCAGCGCGCGCGCCGGCCCGCGATCCCCGCCGCGATGGTCGTCTGGGTGCTGCTGGTATCGCCGCTGGTAACCATGGGCGTGGTCACGGCGGTCGGCTTGCCGCCGGCGCTGGCCACCGCCATCGTGCTCATGGCGGCGGCGCCGCCGGTGATGGCCGGGATCGCCTTCGGGCTGCTGCTCAAGCTCGACATGCCGATCGTGGTGATCCCGACCTTCGGCGCGACGCTGATCGTGCCCTTCACCCTGCCGCCGATGGCGTTGGCGCTGCTTGGCCTCGAGCTGCAAATCGACCTCGGCGAATTCATGGCCCGGCTGGCGCTGCTCGCCGGCGGCGGCTTCGCCCTGGGCGCGATCGTGCGCCGCGCCCTCGGCCCCGCGCGGACCGAGGCGCTGGCGCCGCAATTCGACGGGCTGGCGATCTTTGTTCTCGTGGTCTTCGCGGTCGCGATCATGGACGGCGTCACCGAGACGCTGCTGGCCCGGCCGGGCTTCGTGATGCTGACGCTGGCCGCGTCGTTCCTGGCCAATATCGCGTTGCAGGTGCTCGGCGCGCTGGTGTTCTTCCGGCTCGGCCGGCGCCGGGCGTTGAGCGCGGCGCTGGTCTCGGGCAACCGCAATATGGCGCTGTTGCTGGCCGCGCTCGCCGGCGCCGCCGATTTCGACGTGGCGCTCTATTTCGCCATCGGCCAGATTCCGATGTACATGCTGCCGGCGATGCTGGCGCCGCTCTACCGCCGGCTGCTCCGGGAATGACGCGCGGCGCGATCCCTACACCGTAAAATACTTGGCTTGGGGGTGGTGCACGACAATGGCCGAGGTCGATTGCTCGGGGTGGAGCTGGTCTTCGTCGGACATGGCGACACCGATGCGCTCGGCGTCGAGGAGTTCGAGAATCTGCCGCTGGTCGCCCAGATAGGGGCACGCCGGATAGCCGAACGAATAGCGCGAGCCGCGGTAACCCTGGTTCAACAGCTGGTCCATCTCGCGCGCGTCCTGGTCGCCGAAGCCGAGCTCGGCGCGCACCCGTTGGTGGACGTACTCGGCCAGCGCTTCCGCCATCTCGACGCCGAGCCCGTGCAAATACAGGTAATCCTGATAGCGGTTTTCGGCGAACCAGGCGCGCGCCACTTCCGAGGCGTTCTGACCGACGGTGACCACCTGCAGGCCGATCACATCGGGATCGTTGCTGGTGCTGTCGCGGAAAAAATCGGCGATGCACAGCCCACCCTCGCGCGCCTGGCGCGGCAGCGAGAAACGCGCCACCTCGCCGTCCACCGCGCCGGACTCCTTCACCCCGAACAGCACCAGATCGTCGCCCTCGGACGCGCATGGCCAGTAGCCGTACACCGCCTGTGGAATCAAAATATTTTCGGCCTCGCAGATATCCAGCATGCGGTTGAGGATTGGCCGGATTTCGGTCCTGGCCCACGCCATATATTCGTCCAGCCGCCGTCCGTCCTTGCGGAATCCCCAGTGGAACTGATACAGCATGCGCTCGTTGAGGAAGGGCACCAGCGCCTTGTCGGACACTCTGTCGATAAGCTTGGAGCCGTGGAATGGCGGTTTGGGCACCTCGACGCCCTGCTGCAACTCGGCCCGGCGTACCTTGATTTCCTCGAAATCGACGGGACGTAGGATTTTTCTGGCATCGGCCGCCCGACCCAGCTTGCGGCGCCGGTTCGACGGTTTGTCGGCGCGTTTCCTGGCAAGCTCGGCAAGATGCTCGTCGAATTCGCCGTTGACCACCTTGTTCATCAGCCCGAGCCCATCGAACGCGTCGCGGGCATAGGCCACCCGCCCGCCCCCGTACGCGGCGATGCAATCCTCCTCGACATAGCCGCGGGTCAAGGCCGCCCCGCCCAGCAGCACCGGCGTGTCGAGCCCGCTACGGGTCATCTCCTCCAGGTTCTCGCGCATGATCACGGTGGACTTCACCAACAGGCCCGAAAGGCCGACGACGTCCGCCGCGTGCTCCTCGGCCGCGGCGATGATGTTGGCAACGGGCTGCTTGATGCCCAAATTGACGACCTTGTAGCCGTTGTTGGTGAGGATAATGTCGACCAGATTCTTGCCGATATCGTGCACGTCGCCCTTGACCGTGGCCAGTACGATGGTGCCCCTTTCCCGGCCTTCGGCCCGCTCCATATGGGGCTCCAGATAGGAAACGGCGGCTTTCATGGTCTCGGCCGATTGCAGCACGAAGGGCAGCTGCATCTGGCCCGAGCCGAACAGTTCGCCGACCACCTTCATGCCTTCGAGCAAAAAGTTGTTGACGATATCCAGCGGCGGAAAGGCGGCCAGCGCCTCGTCCAAATCTTCCTCGAGCCCTTGCTTGTCGCCGTCGACGATCCGTTCCGCGAGCCGATCCTCGACCTTCTCGGCGCGTACTTTTTGGGTCTTGGCCTTGGTGGTCCGGTCCTCGAACAATGTCAGGAATGTCCTGAGCGGGTCGTACCCTTCCTTGCGCCGGTCGAATATCAAATCCTCGGCCACCCGGACCTCTTCCTCGGCGAGGCTGTGAAGCGGCAGAATCTTGCTGTAATGCACGATGGCGCCGGTAAGGCCACGCTTCAGCGCGTGCTCGAGATAGACGGAGTTCAAAACCTCCCGGGCGGCCGGATTGAGCCCAAAGGAAATGTTCGAGAGGCCGAGGATGATCTGGCATTCCGGCAGCTCTTCGCGGATGCGTTCGATCGCGTCCAGCGTCGACAGGCCGAGCTTGCGGTCGTCCTCGTTGCCGGTGCAGATCGTGAAGGTCAACGGGTCGATCAGCAGGTCCGAGGACGGCAGGCCAAAGCGCCCGGTGGCGAAATCGTGCAGCCGCTTGGCGATCGCCACCTTGGCGTCGGCATCCTTTGCCATGCCGGTCTCGTCGATGGTCAGCGCGATGACCGCCGCGCCGAAGCGCCCCGCCAGCTCCAGCCGCCGGGCCGCCGGCTCCTCGCCGTCCTCGAAGTTGATCGAGTTGATGATCGCCTTGCCGCCATAAAGCTTGAGCGTCGATTCGATAACCGGCAACTCGGTCGAATCGACGACCAGCGGCACCGTGACCGCGCCCCGCATACGACTCACGATTTCGGTCATGTCGGCGACCTCGTCGCGGCCGACGAACGCGGTGCACACATCCAGCGTGTGCGAGCCTTCGCGTACCTGATCGCGGCCCATCTCGACACAGGCGTCCCAGTCGCCGGCCTCCTGCAACGCGCGGAATTTTCTGCTGCCGTTGGCGTTGCAGCGCTCACCGATCGAAAGGTAGGCGTTCTCCTGCCGAAGCGGCACCTGGCTGTATAGCGAGGCCACCGCCGGCACCCAGGTGATCTTGCGGCGCACCGGCGCCGGCCGGGTTTGGCCGTTGCCAAGCCGGCGCAGCATGGCGTCGATCGCGGCGATGTGCTTGCCGGTGGTGCCGCAGCAGCCTCCCACCATATTGACGCCGTCCTCTTCGACGTAGCGCTCCAGCCACAGCGTCATCTCCTCGGGCTGCAACGGATAACTCGGATGGCCGTCGACCAGTTCCGGCAGGCCCGCATTGGGCATGATCGAAACGGGGCCGGGCCAGTTTTCGCCCAGCCATTTCACGTGCTCGGCCATCTCCCGCGGACCGGTGGCGCAGTTGAGCCCCAGGATCGGCACCTGGAGCGCCCGCACCACCGTCGCCGCGGCGGCAATCTCGGCGCCAACCAGAAGAGTCCCCGTGGTCTCGATCGTCATCTGGGCGATGATCGGAGCCGCGCTCCCGGCGGCGGCGATGGCGCGTTTGGCGCCGTTGATCGCGGCCTTGGCCTGTAACGGGTCTTGGCAGGTTTCGACGATGATGGCGTCCACGCCGCCGGCGACCAGGCCTTCGCATTGCGACGCGAATGCGTCTTCGAGCGTCTGGTAGTCAATATGCCCGAGGCTCGGCAGCTTGGTGCCGGGTCCGACGGAGCCCAGCACGAAACGCGTCCGGCCGTCGCCCGCAAACTCGGCGATGGCCTCGTGGGCCAGTTCCGCCGACCGCTTGTTGAGCGCGAAGGCCTCGTCCGCCAAACCGAATTCGGAGAGCGTGACGGGCGAGCCCCCGAAGCTGTTGGTCTCCAACGCGTCGGCGCCGGCTTCGAGATTTTCGATGTGAATTTCGCGAATCAGATCCGGGCGGCTCTTGTTCAGTATTTCCGTGCAGTTCTCGTTGCCGAGGAAATCCGCCTCGACATCGAGATCGCGCGCCTGCGTCTGGGTGCCCATGGCGCCATCGCCAAGGACGACACGCTCCGACAAATAGTCGAGAAAATCGGTCATCGCGGCGCCGCCGTGGCGGCCCCGGCGCGGGTCGGGCGCACACCCAGAATGTGACAAATCGCATAGGCCAGGTCGGCGCGGTTGAGCGTGTAGAAATGGAACTCGTTGACGCCGTCCGCCTGCAGCGCGGTGCATTGACGGGCCGCCACGGTGGCCGCCACCAGTTTCCGCGTTTCCGGATCGTCGTCGAGGCCGTCGAAAAGGTCCGCCAGCCAGTGCGGGACCGCGGTGCCGCACATGGCGCTGAACTTCACCACCTGGACAAAATTGGTGACCGGCAATATGCCGGGCACGATCGGCACCGTGATTCCGGCGGAACGCGCGCGGTCGATAAATCGGCGATAATGATCCACGTCGAAAAAGAACTGCGTGATGGCGCGGCCGGCGCCCGCGTCGATCTTGCGCTTGAGATTGTCGAGGTCGGCGGCGGCGCTCTTGGCTTCGGGATGAACTTCCGGATAAGCGGCGACGCTGATCTCGAAGTCGGCGACCTTCTTCAGTCCGGCCACGAGATCGGCGGCATAAGCGTATCCGCTCGGCTGCGGGGTATAGCCCGCCTCGCCCTCCGGCGGATCGCCCCGCAGCGCCACGATGTGGCGGATGCCGGCCCGCCAATAGCGGCGCGCGACGTCGTCCACCTCTTCACGCGTGGCGGCGACGCAGGTGAGGTGCGCGGCCGGCTCCAGATCGGATTCCTCGCGCAGGCGGACGACCGTGGCATGAGTGCGCTCGCGGGTGCCGCCGCCGGCGCCGTAGGTGACCGAAACGAAGCGCGGCGCCAGCGGCGCCAAGCGTTCGACCGCGGACCAGAGTTGCATCTCCATCTTTTCCGTCTTTGGCGGAAAAAACTCGAACGAAAGGTCGAGACCGGGCGCCGGCGCTTTCGGCAGGTCACCCGAGGCGGCGGCGCCGTTTGCGGCGCTCATCTCGGCGCCCTCCGGTCGGCCGGTCTGGCCGCCGCCCGTCCGGCGCCCTCTGGCGCCCGCACGGCTGGCCACAGGCAGACCGTCAGCGGATCGCCCGCCAGACGCACCGGATCGCGCGGGATGAAGCCGGCCGCGCGATACCATCCCTCGATCTCGGCATCCTCGAAACCCGACCGGCGGTGAGCGTGTTCGTCCCGCAACTCAGCGACATTGTGCGACGCGAAGTCCACCACCACCATTCGGCCACCTGGGCGCAGAACCCGCGCCGCCTCGGCGATGACGTCGAATGGCTGGTCCGAATAATGCAACACCAAATGCAACGTCACCGCATCGAAGCTAGCCGGCGGCCAGGGCAGATCGTACATATCGCCCTGACGGACCGCGCAGTTGCGCAGGCTGGCCTCTTCCAGATTGGCGCGGGCCACCGCCAGCATTTCCCGCGACAGGTCGACGCCCACCGCATGGTCCACGCGGTCGGCCACCAGACGCAGGATTCCTCCAGTCCCGGTGCCGATATCGAGCAGTTCGTGAATTTCGCCGGCAGGCATGAGTTTCAGAAGCGCCGATTCGACCTCCTTTTCGTCGACATGGAGCGAGCGGATGCCGTCCCAGCGGGCCGCGTTCTTGCGGAAATAGGCGGCGGCCGCCGCCGCCCGGCTTCGTTTGATCGCGCCAAGACGATCGAGATCGAGAAGCAGGGTCGGATCGTTCGCGGGGATCGCTTCGACGAGGTACTGTGCGACACGCGCGCCATCCCCCGCCTCCTTCAGCCGATAAAAGGCGCTCGTGCCTTCGCGAAAACGGTCGAGTAAACCGGCCTCGCACAGTAATTTCAGGTGGCGCGATACCCTGGGCTGGCTCTGCCGCAGAATCTGCGTAAGCTCGCCGACCGTAAGCTCGCTTTGAGCGCAGAGCGCCAATAGCCTGAGCCGTGTCGGCTCCGCGGCGGCGCGAAGCGCTCCCAGTAGACTCTCCATGGGGCATTCCCAAATCGATTCGCCGGCGACCGCCGGGGGCCGGCCGTGGCCAGCCGTTGCCGGCAATCATTACGGCGGTGAACTTACCAACCCGTTAATTAACATATAGACATAAGTATATAAAGATATTTTTATGTAATCCAATGGAATTACTCACGCGACCGCTACGGAACGGATGAGGCATTTTTGCAACACCCGCTGGAGACAGTGACGAATCGGGGTTTTCGCCGCTAGAATTTTGACCATGATTATGTTACCCAAGCCGAGTCAGAGTATCGAGAGCCTGGCGTGTTCACTGCGGCTTCTATTGGCGCGCTGAACGGGGGAATAGGCGCACATCGCGACGACATATGTTTGTGTAGGTGGTTGCGAGCCTAGCTGAAGAGGGTTCTTGGAGGGTCGTGACGGCGGCGAAGCCCAGCTATCCAGGGCCTGTGGTCGGTTGCAAGCACGATGAGCCGGGACCAGATACTAAAGGCCATGCGATCGGCTTCGTATGGGCCGTTAGGTACACTGGAAAGTGAACTGTCGATGGCGATCGGAAATCCAAAAAGAAAAATCGCCCGGATCGGCCTTGCCTTGGTGTGCGCCGGCTTGCTGACCGCGTGCGCGACGCCGCCCTCGGACCCGGCGGCCAGGGAAGCGTTCGAAGAAGCCAACGATCCGATGGAGCCGTTGAACCGCGCCGTATTCGACGTCAACATGGCGGTCGACAAGGCCGTTTTGAAACCCGTGGCCACCGGCTATCGCGATGTGGTTCCCTCGGACATCCGCAACAGCCTCCGGAATTTCCTCAACAACGTCGCCTCGCCCGTCATCTTCATCAACGACGTCCTTCAGGGCGAGGCTAGCAAGGCGTCGGAAACCGCGGTCCGGTTTTTCGTCAACTCTACCGCCGGCATGCTGGGGCTCTTCGATGTGGCCGCGGAGTACGGGCTCGAGCGCCATTCCGAGGATTTCGGACAGACCTTGGCGGTGTGGGGCGTCGACGACGGGCCGTATGTCATGCTGCCGTTGTTTGGTCCGTCCAACGTGCGCGACACGGTCGGAAAGGTTGCCGACTCGTTCATGAACCCGTTCACCTACTGGGCCAGGAACAACGATCTGACACTCGCCAAGATCGGGACGTCGATCGTCAACGGGATCGACCGGCGCTCCCGGCACATCGACGAACTGGACGATATCGAGAAAAACGCGCTCGACTTTTATGCCACCTTGCGCAGCCTCTACCGCCAGAATCGGCGATCGGAGATTCTCAATGGCGACGTGACGGATATTCCGGTGCCGGAGATCGAGGACGACGACGACGAGTAGCCTGGGCGCCGAGGCGGGCGTACGGCGCGGCCGTCCCTGCCCCAGCCCTTGTATCCGTTCCGATATAATTCGAAGAGTTTGCCGCGTCGAAGGGGATTGAGAAGTTTCATGTTTACGCGACGGTTCGTTCTAATTTGCGCGGCCATTCTGGCGCTTGGCGTCGTCTGGCAACCGAGGCATTCGGCGGCGTCGCTCGAGGATGACGCCAGGGCCATGGTGCAACGGCTCGCCGACCGCGTGCTGGCGATCGTGGCGGACAAGGACGCGGCGAGCACGGAGCGGGAGGCCGAGCTCCGCAAGTTGCTGCTCGCCAATTTCAACGTGCGCGCAATCGGCCGGTTCGTCGTTGCCTCCCACTGGCGGACGGCAAGCAAGGAGCGGCGGGCGGAATTCATCGAGATATTCAAGTCCTACGTGGTCAAAACCTATACCGTCCAGCTTGGCCAATACGCGGGCGAAAAATTCAAGGTGCTGTCGGCCAGCCCCGACAAGCGGGGTTTCCTGGTGACGAGCCAGGTGGTGCCGCCGAACCGCGCGCCGGTGGAACTGAAATGGCGGGTGCGCAATTCCAAGTCCGGCGGCCTGAAGATCGTCGACGTGGTGGTCGAGAATATCAGCATGGCGCTCACCCAGCGCCAGGAGTTCGCCTCGGTGATCCAGCAGCGCGGCGGCTCGCTCAAGGGTCTGATCGAAGCGTTGCACGAAAAGATCGATCAGCTGAACGCCAAGGGTACGGCGCAGGCGCAATAGCAAATTCAAGTCCCCAAAGCGCGGGCGCGGGCGCGGGCGGGGATTCCGGCCGGCGGGTTGCCGGGGACGCCGGATTTCAGGCCTTCGGCAGCGGCTTATACTTGATGCGGTGGGGCCGGTCCGCCTCGGCCCCCAGGCGGCGCCGCCGATCGGCCTCGTAGTCGGCGTAATTCCCTTCGAACCAGACGGCCCGGCTCTCGCCCTCGAAGGCGAGGATGTGCGTGGCGATGCGGTCCAGGAACCAGCGGTCGTGGCTGATGATCATGGCCGAGCCGGCGAAATCCAGCAGCGCCTCTTCGAGCGCCCGCATGGTGTCGACATCCAGATCGTTGGTGGGCTCGTCCAGCAGCAGGAGGTTGGCGCCCGACTTGACGATCTTGGCCAGGTGCACCCGGTTGCGCTCGCCGCCCGAAAGCTGCCCGACCTTCTTCTGCTGGTCGCCGCCCTTGAAGTTGAAGTTGGCGACGTAGGCGCGGCTCGGCACCAGCCGCTTGCCCAGCTCGATCTCGTCCTTGCCGCCCGATATTTCCTCCCACACGTTGTTGTCGGCCGAGAGCGTATCGCGCGACTGGTCGACGTAGCCGAGCACCACGGTCTCGCCCAGGCGCAGGCTGCCGCCATCGGGCTCCTCCTGGCCGGCGATCATGCGGAACAGGGTGGTCTTGCCGGCGCCGTTCGGGCCGATCACGCCGACGATGCCGCCCGGCGGCAGGCGAAAGCTCAGCCCGTCGATCAGCAGCCGCTCGCCGTAGGCCTTGCGCAGCCCCTCGGCCTCGACCACAACGTCGCCCAGGCGCGGGCCCGGCGGGATGACGATCTGCGCGCTCTCGGGCCCCCGCCCGCCGGCCTCGGCCAAGAGGGTCTCGTAGGCCGAGACCCGCGCCTTGCTCTTGGCCTGCCGCGCCCGCGGCGACTGCCGGACCCATTCCAGCTCGCGCGCCAGGGTGCGCTGGCGCCCGGCCTCCTGCTTGCCCTCCTGCTCCAGGCGCTTGTGCTTCTGCTCGAGCCAGGACGAATAGTTGCCCCGCCACGGGATGCCCTGGCCGCGGTCGAGCTCGAGGATCCAGCCGGCGACGTTATCCAGGAAGTAGCGGTCGTGGGTGATCGCCACCACGGTGCCGGTGTACTCCTGCAGGAAGCGTTCGAGCCAGGCCACCGATTCGGCGTCGAGGTGGTTGGTCGGCTCGTCCAGCAGCAGCAAGTCCGGGTGCCGCAGCAGCAGCCGGCAGAGGGCGACGCGGCGGCGCTCGCCGCCCGAGAGCGTGCTCACGTCGGCCTCGCCCGGCGGGCAGCGCAGCGCGTCCATCGCCATCTCGACGGTGCGCTCCAAATCCCAGGCGTCGGCCGCCTCGATCGCCTCCTGCAGCTCGGCCTGCTCGGCGATCAGCGCGTTCATCTCGTCCTCGCTCATCTCCTCGGCGAAGCGGGCGCTGACTTCCTCGAACTTGTCGAGCAGCGCCTTGGTCTCGGCCACGCCGTCGAGCACGTTGCCCTCTACGTCCTTGGCCGGGTCGAGCTCGGGCTCCTGCGGCAGGAAGCCGACGCGCACGCCGTCGGCGGCCCAGGCCTCGCCGCCGATGTCGGTATCGAGCCCGGCCATCACCCGCAGCAGCGTCGACTTGCCGGCGCCGTTGAGGCCGAGCACGCCGATCTTGGCGCCCGGCAGGAACGACAGCGAGATGTCCTTCAGCACCTGCCGGCCGCCGGCGAAGATCTTGTTCAGGCGCTTCATGACATAGATGTACTGGTACGCCGCCATGGCCGCTCTCGACTCCTTCGCTATGGGTTGAGGTGGGGTAATGTAGTGCGCCAGCCCGCCCGCGCCGGACGGCCCCGAGCCGCCCCGTTCTAGCCCAGGGCCGGGCCCGGCGCAACGGCGCCGCCACACCAGTCCACCGGCGCGGCGGGCCGGCGAGTCGGGCCGGCGAGTCGGGCCGGCGAGTCGGGCCGGCGAGTCGCGCCCGCGCACCGGGAAATAATTTTGCGACCAGGCAAATCCCCTGGGTTCGCAGGATTTGATTTTATTAATTCCAATTCGCATTAAAATTTGAGCGTGGGGCGGACGGCGCCGGGGCGGACGGCGCCGGGGCGGACGGCGCCGGGGCGGACGGCGCGGGGGTGGATGGCGCGCGAGAGCCCAATGAAAAGGCGGCGGTCGCATTTGTCAGTCGCACGCCTCGCGGTCCTCCGTTCGAGGATATAGACGTCGTGGCGCGGCGTGAGGTACTCAGCGTGGTGTCACGCGCCGGCGGACGGATCAACGTTGGCGCATCATCGTTTTCAGCTCGCCGTTTTTGGGCGCGTATGCCTTGAACAAAATTCGATCAACGTCCCAAACCCTCAATCCAGATTTTTTAGCCATGTCTTGAAACAAAGCCTCTTTTTCTACGTACGACCATTTGCTGAACCCCTGATCGAGCCAATTGCCAATCGCGATCAACCTTGAATCAACGGCTGCGGTATCCCGGAATTTAGGATGGTAGGCACCCATGAAAGCGTTTCGCGCCATTTTTGGCCCGAAGCCATCAAAGGTTTCCATAACCGCTATAATCGTTCGCGCGTCTGGCAGCCGTTCCAAGGTCTTCTTGAAATTGGATGGGCCGCCGTAGTTCACGAGGATTTCAAAATCCGTGGCGAGCCGATTACCCTTAACGTCTCTACCGACCAGTCGCCGCGTCTTATTCATAACGGTACGGAGGCGCTGTCTTCGTCCGAAATTCGACAATTTCTTGAGCGCTCTCCATTTAAGGCTTTTTCGATCGGCTTCGGTCAGCTTATCCGCGAATTTAACGCCCCCGTGAGTTGCCATCTCGCCGACAAGCGCGTCCCACAGCCAGTCGGATTTTTCGTAACGAGAACTACCCTCGCTTTTTTCCTTCCTTAGCTCCGCGCTCAGTCTGCCTGATTCCCGTTTTACGAAGGCAACCAGCCAACGATATCGGCGTTGATTTATCGGCATCGAACAATCCCTCCAATTGCGTTGTCCCGATTGAGGAACAGCGTACTTAATTCCGCCCCCTTCACGCGAATCCCCAGACGCCGCGTGGCCGGCGAATCGGGGTATGGTGTGCGCCTGATTTCCGCGCCGCGCATCCGCCGACGGCACGGGGGGAACGGGGACATTCAGGAGGTCGACATGGGCTATGAGACGATTCTTTACCGGGCCGACGGCAGGATTGCCACGGTGACACTCAACCGGCCGGACAAGTTCAATACCATCCGCCCGCCGATGCCCGAGGAGCTCGAGCAAGCGCTGGCCGAGGCCAACCGCGATCCGGAGGTAAGGGTGATCGTGCTGGCGGGCGCCGGCGAGGCGTTCTGCGCCGGCTTCGATTTTTCCGGCGACCTCGAACAGTACGAGGCGTGGGGCGTGAGCCTGGGGCCGGACGGCTACGACCCGGGCCGCGACATGATGATGGCGACCAGCCCCTTCGTCGGCCCGATTCCGAAATTCATGAACATCTGGCACAGCCCCAAGCCGGTGGTGGCCAAGGTCCAGGGCTGGTGCCTGGGCGGCGGCTCGGAGATGGCCCTGTGCGCCGATCTGGTCGTGGCCTCGGAGGATGCGCGCTTCGGCACGCCCTACGCGCGGGTTTGGGGCTGCCATCTGACCGGCATGTGGATCTACCGCCTCGGCCTGGCGCGGGCCAAGCATTACGCGCTCACCGGCGATTCCCTGAGCGGCCGGGAAGCCGCCGAAATCGGCCTGATCAACCAGGCCTGCAAGCTGGAGGACCTCGACGCGGCGGTGGCCAGCCTGGCCGAGCGCATGGCCCAAATCCCGGTCACCCAGCTCGCCGCCATGAAGCTGATCGTCAATCAGGCCTACGACAACATGGGGCTGCAGGCGACCCAGAAACTGGGGCCGATCCTGGACGGCCTGATGCGCAACACCCCCGAGGGGCGCGATTTCGTCGCCACCGCCTCGGCCAAGGGGGTGAAGCGCGCGGTCGCCGAGCGCGACGGCCCGTTCGGCGACTACAGCCAGGGCCCGGCGGAGATGCGGCCCCGGCGGCGGGGGTAGTTGCGACGCGGGGGCGGGTTCGGCTCGGTCCGGCGCGGCTGCCGACCGAACATCCCCTGAACGCCCTGTACGAGATCAGGCCGTAAAGGGTGGGCGGCGGCGATTAGGGGGCACCTTGCCTAATTCCGCGCCTTTCGGTCGATTCCCAACGCACAGTGTGGCCGGCAAATTAGGTATAGTGTCCCCTTAAATTCCACCTCTTGGCGAACGGTAGCGGTTACCATGTCCTACGACGCTGACTACTCCACACTTTTGAACCTCTTTATACGGCTTGTTCAGTCGCGAGTTGGGAAGAAAATTGAGCCTGGTGACGAGTGGTTCAACGACGCTCAGATACTCGCTACTAAGCTATTCCGCCATCTCGTTTCAATGCAAACATTGGCGGACGGCGCAACGGTCGAGGGCCACGGCATTCCAAAGGTATTTTTTGTTGATCATGCTTCGGTAAAGGTAATCGCACGTGCAGCCCTTGAAACGTACCTGGTATTTTTTTACCTCTACTGCAACTCGGACCGTTCTCTATCCGAGTTCAGGCACAAGATATGGCACCTTGGCGGCCTAACTGATCGTCAGAAGTACCACACATTTACACAACAGGGTCGCGAAGTATTGGCCCGCGAAAAGAAAAAGCTCGAAGAACTAAGGGTGAAAATCAAGTCTTCACCACATTTTCTCAATTACACCAACAAACAGCGCAAGAATCTAATCGACGGTAATTGGCGGATTGGGGTCGGTTGGGCCGACCTCGGCATCAGTGCCGGTTTCCATGAGAAGTACTTCAAGAACGTTTACGGGTACCTCTGTGGCTACTCTCACTCCAGCTACGCTAGCGCATTACAGGTCGGCCAGGCGCAGTCGATTGAA
>CBDVDY010000042.1:0-15779 GCA_965372875.1 uncultured Alphaproteobacteria bacterium
CAAACCCGCCCCTACATTCGCCGAAATCCAAACCATCGCAGTGCCATCGCGCCGTAGGGGTGGGTTTCAAACCTACCCCGCACATACCGGTTCCACGCCGCGGGGGCGGGTTTCAAACCCGCCCGTACATTCGCCGAAATCCGAACCATCGGAGTGCCACCGCTTCGTAGGGGTGGGTTTCAAACCCACCCAAACGGTTGCGCCGCGCTCAGGCGTCCAGCAGACCCACGCCAAACCCGCCGTCTCGCTCCCGGTCTTCGTCTTCCGGGCCGGCGCCAAAACTACTGCTCGAACCGCCGAAACCGAACCCCGGATCGTCCTCCATCTTGTCCACGAACTTGTCCGGCCCGGCGGCCTGGATTGAGCGTTCGACGGCGGTGGCGGATTCCCGGCCCGTGGCGTCGGCTGGGTCGGCGCGATCAGGGATGCCCACGACCCGGTTGATCGCGTTGGCCGTCTTGGCGGCGGCCAGCATGGGCTTCTCACCCCCGCCTATGGGCGCAAAGGCGGCGCCGAAGACGCCCGGCATTTGTTTCGCCATCATGACCCGGCCGCCGATGCCGTCGATGGCCTTCTTGACGGCACCCTTGGCGATGCCGGCCTGTACCGGCTTGGGTCCGAGGCGCAGCACGGCCGGTTGCCGCGCGCATCGCCGAGCTCGCGGAGAAACGACGGCGCGCGGCGACCGGCGATGAGGGCTCAAGGACAGCGTTCCGCGCCGCCACTTCTCGCGCCATGATTGCTTGCCTGGCCCGCGCGTACTAATTATCTCAGCACACAGGACCGACATTTCGGGGAAAGTTCATGGCGCTCGCCGCTGTCTCGCTCGACGACAAATATACCGCCCAGGAAGGAAGGGTCTTCCTGACCGGCGTGCAGGCGTTGATCCGCCTGCCCATCATGCAGCGCCAGCGCGACCTCGCCGCCGGCCTCAACACGGCGGGCTATATCTCGGGCTATCGCGGCTCGCCCCTGGGCGCGCTCGACCTCAACCTCTGGCGCGCGCAGCGGGTGCTCGAGGACAACCACATCAAGTTCCAGCCCGGTCTGAACGAGGATCTGGCGGCGACCTCGATCTGGGGCGCGCAGCAGGTCAACCTGTTTCCGGGCGCCAAATACGACGGCGTGTTCGGCATGTGGTACGGCAAGGGGCCGGGCGTCGACCGCTGCGGCGACGTCTTCAAGCACGCCAACATCATCGGCACCGGCAAGCACGGCGGCGTGCTGGCGCTGGCCGGCGACGACCACGCGGCGCGCTCCTCGACCCTGCCGCACCAGAGCGACCACGCCTTCATCGCCGCCATGATGCCGGTGCTCAACCCGGCCGGGGTGCAGGACGTGCTCGATTTCGGCCTCCTGGGCTGGGCCATGTCGCGCTATTCGGGCTGCTGGATCGGCTTCAAGACCATCGCCGAGACGGTGGAAAGCTCGGGCACGGTTTCGGTCGACCCGGACCGCGTGCCGCTCCACCTGCCGAACGATTTCGAAATGCCCGAGGGCGGCCTCAACAACCGCTGGCCCGACGATTTCCTCAACCAGGAACACCGCCACCAACGCTACAAGCTCTATGCCGCGCTGGCCTTCGCCCGCGCCAACCAGCTCGACCGCGTGGTCATCGACAGCCCCAATCCGCGCTTCGGCATCGCCGCCACCGGCAAGGCCTATCTCGACGTGCGCCAGGCGCTCGACGATCTCGGCATCGACGAGAAGATGGCGTCCGACATCGGCATCCGCGTCTACAAGGTGGGCATGGTGTGGCCGCTCGAGCGCGAGGGCGCGCGCCAGTTCGCCGAAGGGCTCGAGGAAATCCTGGTGGTCGAGGAAAAGCGCGCGATCATCGAGAATCAGCTCAAGGAGCAGCTCTACAACTGGCGCGCCGACGTGCGGCCGCGCGTGGTCGGCAAGTTCGACGAGAGCGGCCAGGACTGGATCCTGCCCTCGGCCTCGGAACTGACGCCGGCGCGCATCGCCCGCGTCATCGCCGAACGGCTCAAGAAGTTTCACGCCAGCGACCGCATCGAGGCGCGCCTCGCGTTCCTCGAATCCAAGGAAAAATCGCTGGCCAAAACCAAGACCGATTTTGCCCGCATGCCGTATTTCTGCTCCGGCTGCCCGCACAACACCTCGACCCGCGTGCCCGAGGGCAGCCGCGCCACCGCCGGCATCGGCTGCCACTTCATGGCCGTGTGGATGGACCGCAATACATCGACCTTCACCCACATGGGGGGCGAGGGCGCGTCCTGGATCGGCCAGGCGCCGTTCACCGACGAGCCGCACATCTTCGCCAATATCGGCGACGGCACCTATTACCATTCGGGCATCCTGGCGATCCGCGCCTGCGTCGCCGCCGGCGTCAACATCACCTACAAGCTGCTCTATAACGACGCGGTAGCGATGACCGGCGGCCAGCCGGTCGAGGGCCAGCCGACGGTGCCGCAGATCACCCAGCAGCTCCGCGCCGAGGGCGTCAAGCGCATCGCCGTGGTCAGCGACGAGCCCGGCAAGTACCCGATCAACGCCGGCTTCGCCCCGGGCGTCACCTTCGATCATCGCGACGACCTCGACCGGGTGCAGCGCGAGCTGCGCGATGGCGAGGGCGTCTCGGTACTGGTCTACGACCAGACCTGCGCCGCCGAGAAACGCCGGCGGCGCAAGCGCGGCACGTTCTACGATCCGCCGCGCCGCATCTTCATCAACGACGCGGTGTGCGAGGGCTGCGGCGACTGCAACGTCAAGTCCAACTGCCTGTCGGTGATCCCCAAGGATACCGAGTTCGGCCGCAAGCGCGCCATAGACCAATCCTCGTGCAACAAGGATTTCTCCTGCGTCAACGGCTTCTGCCCGAGCTTCGTCAGCGTCATCGGCGGCACGCGGCGCCGGCGCAAGGCGCTGGGCCAAGGCGCTTCGATCGGCCCGGCGCTGGTCGAGCCCGAGCGTCCCTCGTCGGCCGAGCCCTACGGCATTCTGCTGACCGGCGTCGGCGGCACGGGCGTGATCACCGTCGGCGCGCTTCTCGGCATGGCCGCGCACCTCGAGGGCAAGGGCGCCTCGATCCTCGACATGACCGGCCTGGCGCAGAAGGGCGGCGCGGTGACCAGCCACGTGCGCATCGCCGACAACCCCGAGGATATCCACGCCGTGCGCATCGCCGCCGGCGAAGCCAGGGCGGTGATCGGTTGCGATCTGGTCGTCGCCGCCAGCGCCGAGGCGCTGGCCAAGATGCGCGAGGGGCTGACGCGCGCCGTGATCAACAGCCACGAGACCGCGACCGCCGGCATTGTCCGCGACCCCGACCTCGAATTCCCCGGCGCCGGGCTGATCGACATCATCCGCCAGACGGTCGGCGCGGACGCGGTCGACATGGTGGAGGCCACGCGCTTCGCCACGGCGCTGATGGGCGATTCCATCGCCACCAACATGTTCATGCTGGGCTTCGCCTATCAGAAGGGACTGCTGCCGGTCTCTGCCGAGGCCATCGAGCGCGCCATCGAGCTGAACGCGGTCGCCGTCGACGGCAACAAGCAGGCCTTCGCCTGGGGCCGGCGCGCGGCGATCGATCCGGCCGCTGTCGAGAAGATGGTGAGCCCGGCGGACTCCGATGCCGGCGCGCGTCCGCGAACGCTCGACGAAATCGTCGCCCACCGGGTGGCGCATCTTGCCGCCTACCAGAACGAAGCCTACGCCAGGCGCTACGAGGATCTGGTCCGCCGGGTCGAGGCGGAAGAGTCCGCCAAGGCCAAGGGCAGGACGGGGCTGGCCGAGGCGGTGGCGCGTTATTTTTACAAGCTGATGGCTTACAAGGACGAGTACGAGGTGGCGCGGCTCTACGCCGATCCGGCGTTCCAGCGCCAGCTGCGCGAGGCCTTCGACGGGGATTTCAAGCTCAAGTTCCATCTGGCGCCGCCGCTCTTCTCCGAGCGCGATTTGGAGACCGGCGAACTCAGGAAAAAGACTTATGGATCCTGGGTCTTCACCGCCTTCAAGGTGCTGGCGCGCATGAAGGGGTTGCGCGGCACGCCCTTCGATATTTTCGGCTACAGCGCCGAGCGCAAGCACGAGCGCGCGCTGATCGACGCGTACGAGGCGACCATCGCCGAGCTTCTCGAACGCCTCGACGGCGAGAGCCACGCGCTGGCGGTCGAGATCGCCGAGATCCCCGAACACATCCGCGGCTACGGCCACGTCAAGGAAAGGCATTTGGCCGAGGCGAAGGCGCGCGAGGCCGAACTGCTGGCCGCCCTGCGCCGGCCGGCGGCGCCGCGCAGCGCCGCGGAGTAGGGGCCGCTCTGGCTTTTCAGGCCGATTTCGGCAGGACCGCAAGCGACTATGCCCGCTACCGCGCGGGCTTTCCCGATTCATTTTTCGACCGGCTCGAAGCCATCGGCGCCGTGGCGGCGGGCCAGACGCTCCTCGACCTCGGCACCGGCGCCGGCACGCTGGCGCGCGGTTTCGCCTTGCGCGGGCTCGATGTCACCGGCCTCGACCGCTCGCCCGACATGATGCGCCAGGCCGAGCGCCTCGACCGCGAGGCGGGCGTCGCGGTGCGCTACCTCACCGCGCCCGCCGAGGCGACGGGCCTGCCGGACCATGCCTTCGACGTGGTCAGCGCCGGCCAGTGCTGGCACTGGTTCGAGCGCGCGCGCGTGGCGGCGGAGGTCCGGCGCGTCCTGGTCCCCGGCGGCCGCCTGATCATCGCCTATTTCGACTGGATACCCTTGCCCGGCAGCGTCGTCGAGGCGACCGAGCGGCTGATCGAGGCGCACAATCCGGACTGGCCGTATGGCGGCGGCATCGGCATCCACCCGCGCTGGCTGGCGGACGTGGCCGAAGCCGGGTATGGCGAGATCGAGACGTTCTCCTACGACCTCGGCGTGGCGTACGGTCACGAGGCATGGCGCGGGCGCGTCCGGGCCAGCGCCGGGGTTGGCGCCAGCCTGCCGCCGGACAAGGTGGCCGCGTTCGACGCGGCGCTCGCTGGGCTCCTGGCCGAACGGTTTCCGCAAGAGAAGCTGGCCGCGCCGCACCGCGTCTTCGCCATCCTCTGCCGCGCGCCGTGACGGGAGCGACGGCCGCGCGTGCCGGTCTTACGGAAATGTGAAATCGCACCCACTCTCTCTCTGCTATAGTTGCGCGACGCCGGACAACGATAAAAACGAACACAGGGAATAGGGAGGAGTTCATCATGGCGGATCGGGAAATCGCGTTGATCGCGGGCGTTGGGCCGGCCTTGGGCGCTTCCCTGGGGCGGGTCTTCGGAGCCGAGGGCATGGGCGTGGCGCTTGCCGCCCGCGACAAGGACAATCTCGCCCCGTTTGTCGAGGAGATCGGCGGGCTCGGCGGCGAGGCCCGCGCCTACGGCTGTGACGTGGCCGAGCAGGGCGAGGTCGATTCGCTGTTCGAACGGGTGGGCAAGGATCTGGGCGAGCCCGACATCGTCGTCTTCAACGCCGGCACGTTCATTTTCAAGGGCATCCTCGAGACCGAGGCCGACGAGTTCGAGAGCTGTTGGCGAATCGGCTGCCTCGGCGGATTCCACGTCGGCCAGGCGGCGGCGCGGGTAATGGCGCCACGGGGCAGCGGGACCATCCTGTTCACCGGCGCCACGGCGTCGCTGCGCGGCGGCGCCAGGTTCCACAATCTGGCGGTGCCGAAATTCGGCCTGCGGGCGTTGGCGCAAAGCATGGCGCGCGAGCTTGGCGCCCAGGGCGTTCACGTCGCCCATGTCATCATCGACGGCCAGATCCTGTCCGAGCGCTGGGCGGACGTGGCGAAGGAGAAGCCGGACGACGGCCTGCTGGCGCCGGACGCCATCGCGCAAAACTACCTCAACCTGCACCGCCAGCACCGCAGCGCCTGGACGCACGAGATCGACCTGCGGCCGTGGTCGGAGCGCTTTTGACGGGCACTCTCCGGGCCGACTTAACTCAAGAGTTTCCTATAAAATTCCTTTAAATCAAAATCTTATGTATTGAGCGTGCGCTCGCTCCGGCCTGCCGCGGTGGCTCGGCGTGCTCCGGGACTCGGGCTTCGCGGCGCTCCCCACAACGCTTTCTTAACCGCGTCTAACTAGTTTGGGTGACCATAACAATATGGTTTCAGGAGATTTTCATGGCCAGCTCGGGGGCGGCCAAGGCGGCGCGAAGGCCTGGCGCGCGCAAGCGCGAGTCCGCGCCGGCGTCCTTCGATTGCCGCGCGGCACGGATCGAGCATGAACTAGGGGCCCGCCAGCGCCGGGACGAAGCGCTGGCAATGCTGGTCGGCGGCTCGACCGATCCCGAAACCATGTATCAAACCGGTGCCCGGGCGCTCGCGCAGGGGCTCGGTTATCGCTGGGCCGGCATGGTGAAGATCGTCGACGGCGGCAAGAACGGCCAAATTCTTGCGTTCTGGGATACCGACCATTTCGTCGATCCGTTCGTCTACGACATCACTGCGGCGCCCTGCGGCGTCGTCGCCTCGGGGCGGGACTATTGCTTTTTCGGCGACAATGTGGCGCGGCAATTCCCCGAGGACCGCGTGCTGGAGGAGCGGGGCGTCGTCGTCTACCAGGGCAAGAGCTTTCTCGGAATAGATGGCCGGATGGCCGGCTACGTGTTCGCCATGAACGACCGTCCCGAGCCGGCGGAAAGCGGGCTGCAGCGGGACTTCGTTACGCTGATCGCCACCTGGCTGGGCGGCGAGTTCTCGCGCCGGGCGGCGGAGGACGCGCTGCGCCTCAGCGAGGAAACCTACCGCTCGATCTTCGACAACGCACTGGTCGGCCTCGGCCGATCGACGCTGCACGACGGCCGCATTTCCGAGGCCAACGACCGTCTCGCCGAAATCTTCGGCTACGCCAGCCGCGACGAGTTGATGGCCGATCTCGTCATGTCGGAGCGCTATGTCGATCCCGAGGCCCGCGGGCGCCTGTTGGAGTTGCTGGAACGGGACGGCGAAGCGCGCAATTACGTGGCTGCGGCGATCCGCAAGGACGGAGAAACCATTTGGATCAGGTCGTTCGTGCGGCTGCCGCCGGGGAAGGACTATTTCGAGTTCGTGGTCACCGACATCACCGAGGAGCGCCACGCCGGCGAAGCGCTCAAGACCAGCGAGCGACGCTTTAAGCAGTTCGCCGAGGTCGCCTCCGACTGGCTTTGGGAAACCGACGAAAATCACCGCTACACCTTCATCTCGCGCCCCCGGCGCTTGGTCGCGCGCCAATCGCTCGAAGAGGCGCTGGGCATGACGCGCTGGGAGTTGGTGGGGGGCGATCCCGAGGCGGACGGGTTTTGGCGCCGGCACCGCGACGATATGGAGGCACATCGTTCGATCCGCGGTTTCGTGTACAGCTACGTCGATTCGGAAGGAAACGAGGTTTACCGCAGCATCAATGGCGACCCGGTCTTCGGCGAAAACGGTATTTTCGAGGGCTATCGCGGCGTTACCACAGATATCACCGAGCTCAAACGGCACGAGCACGAACTGGCCGAAAAGTCGGCGGTTCTGCAATCGATCATCGACAACATCGACCAGGGCATCAGCATGGTCGACGCCAATCTGGTCGGCGTGGCATCGAACCGGCGCATGCTGGAACTGCTCGACTTCCCGCCGGAATTCGGCGGCAGCAATGTCCCGTTCGAGAATTTCATCCGCTACAACGCGGAGCGCGGCGAATACGGGCCGGGCGACGTCGAAGAACAGGTGCGCGAGCGCGTCGAACTTGCCAAGCAGTTCAAGCCCCATCGCTTCGAACGCAGGCGGGCCGACGGCACGGTGATCGAGATCCACGGCACGCCGGTCCCCGGCGGCGGCATGGTCACCACCTACACCGACATCACCGAAGCCAAGCGGCGCGAGCAGGAAATCGCCGAAAACTGGATTCTGCTCAACGCCATTTTCGACACCATGGACCAGGGACTGATCGCCTACGACGCCGACAACATTGTCCTGGCCTCGAACCGGCGGGTGATCGAAATGCTCGATGTGCCGCCGGAGTTGTTGAAGCCTGGCCAAAGCATCGAGGAGATGATTCGTTTCGGCGCGGAGCGCGGCGACTACGGCGACGTGGATCCCGACGAAAAGCTGCGGGAGTTTCGCGCCATGACCAACTCCCCCGAAAGCCATTTCAGGGAGCGCAGCATGCCGGACGGCAGGACGCTCCAGATTCGGGGCGTGCCGCGGCCGGGCGGCGGCTTCATCGCCACCTATATCGACGTCAGCGAGGCCAGGACGCGCGAACGGGAGGTGGCCGAGCACTCCGCCCTTTTGGGCGCCGCGCTCAACGCCATGACGCAAGGCCTCGTGGCGTACGACTCGGGCCTGAATATCCTTGCCGCCAACCAGAAGATCAGCGAAATCCTGGGCCTCCCGGCCGAAATGATGGAGCCCGGCGCGAATTACGGGAACGTGATCCGCTATATTGGCGAGCGCGGCGATTTCGGCCCCGGCGACCCCGGACCGCATATCGAAAAGTATCTTCAATTCGCGCGCGGGACCGAGCCCGTGCACGTCCAGCGTTCCGGCCCGAACGGCACAATCCTCGATGTCCACGTCAATCCGATGCCCGGGGGCGGCAGCGTCATCACCTTCGCCGACATCACCGAGGCCAAGCAGCGCGAGCGGGAGGTGGCCAGCAACTGGGCCATGCTCAACGCCATTTTCGACACCATGGAACAGGGGTTGATCGCCTACGATTCCGACCTCTCGATCCTGGCCGCGAACCGGCGGACGGCTGAAATTCTCGACGTTCCGGCCAAGCTGCTGGCTGCCGGCGCGAATTTCGATGAAGTGATCCGCCATGGAGCCCAGCGCGGCGACTACGGCCCCGGCGACCCCGACGCACACTTCGAAAAGTATCGGGGCATCGCCCTTTCCCCCGGCAGCCACCAAATCGAGTGCATCCTGCCGGATGGTCGGGTCATCGAGATTCGCGACACGCCGCGGCCTGGCGGAGGCTCCATCGCCACCTACCACGACGTCACCGAGTGGAAGCAGAACGAGGTGCGGCACGAGGCCCTCAACGCCAAGCTCGTCGCCTACGCCGACGATCTCAAGACGTCCAACGACGAGCTCGAGCAGTTCGCCTACGTCGCCTCGCACGATTTGCAGGAGCCGCTTAGGATGGTGGCGAGTTATTGCCAGCTTCTGCAGAAGCGGTACGGTGGCAAGCTGGACGAGTCGGCCGACGAATTCATCGGTTACGCCGTCGACGGCGCCAGCCGCATGCAAAACCTGATCAACGATCTGCTCGCCTATTCCCGTGTCGGCACGCGCGGCAAGCCGCTCGAGCCAGTATCCATCGCCGAGGTCCACGAAGCCACGCTCCTCAACTTGCGGGCGGCGATCGAGGAAAGCGGCGCCGAAATCACCAGCGACCCCTTGCCCGTGGCGATGGGCGAGAAATCGCAACTGGTGCAGCTGTTTCAAAACCTGATCGGCAACGCCATTAAATTCCGCGGCGGCCAGCCGCCACGGATTCATGTTAGCGCGGCGCGCGATAACGGAACCTGGACATTCAGCGTTCGCGATCACGGCATCGGCGTCGAGCCGCAATACGTCGAACGAATTTTTCTGATCTTTCAACGCCTGCACGGCGCCGGCGAGTATTCCGGCACCGGCATTGGACTGGCGGTCTGCAAAAAGATCGTCGAGCGTCACGGAGGGCGCATCTGGCTCGAATCCGAACCGGGCCAGGGAAGCACCTTCCATTTCACCCTATCCGCCGAAGGAATCAAGCAATGATCGACATGACCAACGCCGCGGCAATCGAAATCCTGCTCGTCGAGGACAACCCCGGCGACGCGCGATTGACCGAGGAGGCTTTCACGGACGGCCGGCTGCTCAACAACTTGCACCGCGTGAGCGATGGCGTCGAGGCGATTGCCTATATGCGCAACGAGGGCCGGTACAAAGGCATGCCCCGTCCGGATATCGTCCTGCTCGACCTCAACATGCCGCGCAAGGATGGCCGCGAGGTGCTCGCCGAGATCAAGGAGGATCCGGATTTGAAAAGCATCCCGGTGGTCGTACTGACCACCTCGGACGCCGACGCCGACGTGCTCAAGAGCTATCAACTGCACGCCAACTGCTACATCACCAAACCCGTCGAGCTGGACAAGTTCATGAACATTGTCCATCGCATCGAGGATTTCTGGCTGGCCATCGTTCGGCTGCCGCGCCAGGCCGCCTGATTAAGCAAACCGTATTGGAAACCGGCAAACCGAAGATGACCGACAGCGCTCCGATCAACGTCCTTCTGGTGGAGGACAACCCAGGCGACGCCCGCCTCGCCCAAGAGGTGTTGGCCGACGCCGGGTCCGGCCGATTCGAGATCGTGCACGCGGCGCGTATGTCGGACGCGCTCGAGCTGCTCGATGGCGGCGGCATCGACGTGGTTCTTCTGGACCTGACCCTGCCGGACGCGCGGGGCATGCAAACGGTCGACCGAATCCAGGCCGGGCATCCGCACCTGCCGATCGTCGTGCTCAGCGGCATCGACGACGACGTCGTCGCGCTGGAGGCGGTGCAGCGGGGCGCCCAGGATTACCTCGCCAAGGGAGAGGGCAGCAGCGAGGTCATGGCGCGCTCGATACGCTACGCCATCGAGCGCAAGCGCGAGCAGTGTCTGCTGTTGGAGGAGATGGAAAGGGCCGAGGTCGCGACCCGCGCGCGCTCGGAATTCCTGGCCACCATGAGCCACGAATTGCGCACGCCGCTGAATGCCATCATCGGCTTTTCCGAAGCCATTTCGGAAGAAATGATGGGTCCGATGGAGAACCCCACCTACAAGCAATATGCCGAAGACATCCACGCCAGCGGCATGCACCTCCTCGAGATCATCAACGACATTCTCGATCTGGCCAAGATCGACGCCGGCAGCGCGACCCTGCACGAAGAGAGCATCGATATCGCCGAGGTCGTCCGTGCCAGCATGCGCATGGTCGAGCAACGCGCCGCCGACGCCGGCATCGCCGCCATCGTCCGGATCGGCGACGACATCCCGTACATGTGGGCCGACAAGCGGCTGATGCGGCAAATCCTCGTCAACCTGCTGTCCAACTCGGTGAAATTCACCGCCGCGGGCGGCAGCGTCACCGTCGACGCGAAGCTGGTGGAAGGGAACGCGTTGTCGCTTTGCGTTGCCGATACCGGCATCGGTATCGCCGAGGCCGATATCCACAAGGCGATGACACCGTTCGGCCAGGTCGACGGGTCGTTGACCCGAAAATACGCCGGCACCGGCCTGGGATTGCCGTTGGCCAAGCGCCTCGTCGAACTGCACGGCGGCACCCTGCGGCTGGAAAGCGAGATCGATGTCGGAACCAAAGTGACGGTTCGCTTCCCGCCCGAGCGGTTGCTGCTCGACGGACCGGTTTCGATACCGCCGGGCGTCTAGCGCAACCCGCCTACGCCGAACCGGCGGCCGCCATCCGCCTGGGCGCGGCCTGGGGACGGGCCCGGCCGAGACAGGTTTCGATCTCGCCGGCATCGAGCGTTTCGCGTTCTTCCAGGGCGGCGATCAGCTTGTCGAGGCCGGCGCGGTTCTCGCCGATAATCGCCGCGCATCGCTCCTCCGCCTCGCGCAGCAGCGCGCGCACCGCTTGGTCCACCTGATGCGCCGTGGTTTCGCTGAAGCGGCGCGGCTGGGCGATCTCGCGCCCCAGGAACGGATGGTTATCGCTGTCGCGCAGGTCCACCGGGCCGATCTCCTCGGACATGCCCCAGCGCGCCACCATGGCGCGGGCCAGCGCGGTGGCCTGGCGGATGTCGTCGTCGGCGCCGGAACTGACGCTGCCGAGCAGCGCCTTCTCGGCGGAGCGGCCGCCAAGCATCATCGCCAACCTGTCCTTGAGGTATTCGACCGGTAGCGTGTGGCGCTCCTCCTCGGGCAACAATTGGGTGGCTCCCAAGGCTATGCCGCGCGGGATGATCGTGACTTTGTGCAGCGGATCGGCGTGCGGCAACAGGTGCGCCGAGACCGTGTGGCCGGCTTCGTGTACCGCCAGCCGGTGCCGTTCCTCGGGCTGGATGGCGAGGCTGCGGACCGCGCCCATAATTATCCTGTCGCGCATCTCGTCGAAATGGCGGGCGGTGACGGCTTTTGCTTCCTCGCTCGCCGCCCGCATCGCCGCCTCGTTGACCAGATTCTTGAGGTCGGCGCCGGAAAAGCCGGGCGTGCCGGCGGCGATGCCGGACAGGTCCACGTCGTCGGCCAGCGGCACCTTGCGGGTGTGGACCCGGAGGATCGCCTCGCGCGCGGCGCGGTCGGGTAGATCCAGGGTGACGTGCCGGTCGAAGCGGCCGGGCCGCAACAGCGCCGGGTCGAGCACGTCCGGCCGGTTCGTCGCGGCCAGCACGATCACCGCTTCGTGCCCGGCAAAGCCGTCCATTTCGGCGAGGATCTGATTCAGCGTCTGCTCGCGCTCGTCGTGGCCGCCACCCAGGCCGGTGCCGCGCACCCGGCCGATGCTGTCGAGCTCGTCGATGAAGATGATGCTGGGCGCGCGCTTCTTCGCCTCCTCGAACATGCGGCGCACGCGCGAGGCGCCGACGCCGACGAACACCTCGATAAATTCCGAGGCCGAAATGGAAAAGAACGGCACGCCGGATTCGCCGGCCAGCGCCCGGGCCAGGAGCGTCTTGCCCGTGCCCGGCGGCCCCACCATCAGCACCCCGTGCGGCACCTCGGCGCCGAGGCGCGTGAACTTGTCGGGGTTGCGCAGATAATCGACCAGCTCGGCGATCTCGCGCTTGGCGCTCTCCTGCCCGGCGACGTCCGCGAAGGTGATTTTCGCCCCGGCCAGTTTGCGCTCGCTGGTCGCCGAACCCTCGAGGAACTTCCTGATATCGCCGCCCCCGCCCATGCCGCCCGTCATGTTGCGGCTCATGCCGCGCCACAGCCAGATATAGATGGCGATGAACAGCAGCCACGGAAGCATGCCGAGCGCGGTTCGGCCCCAGCCGGTCTCGTCCTCGCCGGCGGCGATCTCGACATCGACCTGGTGGGACTCGAGTGCCGGCAGCAGGGCCGGGTCGCCGAATTCCGGGATGCGGGTGGTAAAGACGTCCGCGTCGACCTTTCCGGGGCCGAGCGGGCGTATGCCCTTCAGCCCGCCCATCGCCTTGTCCCCCCGCAGCTCCACCCGCGCAACATGGTCGCGCGCGACCAGCGACTTGAATTCGCTGTAGGAGATGGCAACGGCGTTGGGCGCAACCGGCTCCTGGCGGCCGCCGTAGAACACAATCAGTACGATAGCCAGCGCCAGGATCGCGAAGGGCAGCCATTTCGGCAAGCGTTCCATGACTGGATCACGGGCTCCCTTGGTTGGGCGGGGCGCGGTCTTACGCACCCAGGCCTACACCGCTCCCCCGATATCTATTATCTGGCGTCGACCAGCGGCTCTGTCAAACCACAAGGGCGCCGATTCGGCGCGCGGAGAAGACCCTACACGCCGACGGCGCGGCGGTAGAGCTCGAGCAGCGCGTCCTGCTCGTCGCGGTCGGAGCTGTCCATTTTCCGGAGCGTGACCAGCCGGCGCATGATCTTGGGCTCGAAACCGTTGCCCTTGGCCTCGGCATAGACCTCGCGGATGTCGGCCAAAAGCGCCGCCTTTTCGTCCTCCAGCCGCTCGATCCGCTCGATCAACGATTTCAGCCGTTCGCCCGCGATGCCGCCCACTTCGGCCATGTTTTCCTCCGGATTGTTGGTGTGAGAATACCTGCCCGGCCCGCCGCGATGGGGGCCGGGCGTGTGCTCGATCTGGGTTGGATCAGTCGCCGTGGGTGCGCTTGTGCGCGACCTTGAAGGCTTCCTTTTGCTCGTGCGACGCCTCGGTCTGGTACTTGTCCCGCCACTCGGAAAACGGCATGCCGTAGACGATCTCGCGGGCCGTCTCCTTGTCCATCTCGATGCCGCGCTCGTCGGCCGCCTCCTTGTACCAGCGCGACAGGCAGTTGCGGCAGAAACCGGCAAGATTCATCATGTCGATATTCTGCACGTCGGTGCGCTCGCGGAAATGCGCGACCATCTGGCGGAAGGCGGCGGCCTCCAATTCGGTCCGTGTCTTGTCGTCCATTATCTGCTCCCGTTACCCGATATCCTTTGCCCGTAATGTGATCCGGACGGGCGCGAAAAGCCAGCCCCAATAAAGCCGAAAACCGGCATTTTTCGAAGCCGCGCCGCAAGAGAGGGTGCCCTCACAGTCCCGCTGTCGTCTCCTCGATCAGCATGTCGACGACGGCGCGAAGCGCCTCGGTATCCTCGGCGCCGGCCTGCTTCGCCGCCTCGTAGGCGGCGATCTGGCGGTGGGCGCTGGTGCCGCGTTCGAGGATCGCGCGAGCGTGCGCGATTTCGGCCTCGCAGCCGAAATGCGCGGCGTCCTCGGCCACCAGCTCGATCACCTCTTCGAGCAGATCGGCGTAGGGCACCACCTCGCCGAGGCCGAAATCCACCAGTCCCTCGTCGAACCCATAGCGCTGGGCGCGCCAGCGGTTCTCGTTCAGCAGCATCCGCGCGTAGGTCCGCCAGCGCTGATTCACGCGCCGCAGCCGGTACAGCATGCGCAGGACACAGAGATAGAGCGCGGCAATGCAGACCGCGTCCTCGAGCCGCGTGCACATGTCGCAGACCCGCATCTCCAGCGTCGGGAAGCGGGCGCTCGGTCGCACGTCCCACCAGATCTTTGTCGCATCCTCGACAAGCCCGGCGCGGGTCAGCACGTCGACGTGGCGCTGGTACTCGCCGAAACTGTCGAACTGTTCGGGCAGGCCGGTGCGCGGCAGCTCGTCCCAGACCGCGATTCGATAGGATTTGAGCCCGGTGTTGTCGCCGCGCCAGAAAGGCGAGGACGTGCTGAGCGCCAACAGGTGCGGCAGGAAATAGGCGACCTGGTTCATCAAATCGATGCGCAGATTCTCGTCGCCGATGCCGACATGGACGTGCATGCCGCAGATCAAAAGCCGCCGCGCCACCGCCTGCAGATCGCGGGCGAGGATGCGGTAGCGCTCCTTGTCGGTGTGGGTCTGGTGGTCCCAGTTGGCGAACGGATGGGTCGAGGCGGCGACGATGGCGAGCCCGTGCGCCTCGGCCACCCCGCCCACGGTGCGCCGGAGCCGCTTCAGATCGTCGCGCGCCTCGGCCAGCGTGTTGCTCACCCTGGTGCCGACCTCGATCTGGGAATTGAGGAACTCGGGCGTCACCTGCCCGGCGAGCAGCTTCTCGCATTCCTTCATCACGCCCTTGGGCTCCTCGGCGATCAGGTCGCGCGTCTGGCGGTCGACGAGCAGGTATTCCTCCTCGATGCCGATGGTGAATTCCGGCTCGGCGACGGTCATTGGCGCCTCCCTTCAGTCATTATGCTCGGCGCGGTAAAGATCCGGATCGCCGTTCAGGATCGGCTCGAGCGCGGCGCCGATGCGCGCGGCCCAGGCCTCGGCGCCGTGGTGGGTGTCGATCAGGTCCTGGCGGATTTCGATCAGCACGTGCGGCCGGCCGGCGGGCTCGGCGTGGTGCTCGACCGAATGGCCGAAATTGTCGCGCGCCGAGTAGGGCTGGTTGTCGCCCAGAGAGATCGCGGGATCGGCGGCCAGCGCCGCCATCAGCGGCTCGGCAATGCGCGGGTCGCGGTTCCACAGGATGCCGACGTGCCAGGGCCGCTCGATCTCCCTGAAGACCGGCGTGAAGCTGTGGATCGAGACCAGCGCCGGCGTAAATCCGCGCGCGCTCATGCCGTCGAGCGCCGCGCCGATGGCGTCGTGATAGGGGGCGAAGAAGCATTCGGCCCGGGCGGCCGCCTGCTCGG
>CBDVDY010000043.1:0-15688 GCA_965372875.1 uncultured Alphaproteobacteria bacterium
GGCAATCCACGTGCGCGTAGTGCCGGTTCTCCGTCTCGTACTCGACGTGCGCCGTCGCGATGGTGATGCCGCGCGCCTTCTCCTCCGGCGCCTTGTCGATCTGGTCGAACGGCGTAAACTCGGCGCCGCCCGATTCCGCCAGAATCTTCGTGATCGCAGCCGTAAGCGTCGTCTTGCCATGATCCACATGGCCGATCGTGCCGACGTTGCAATGCGGCTTCGTGCGCTCGAATTTCGCTTTGGACATGTCTTGGACCCCCTTCCCTAGGCCATCTTCGCGCGAACTTCATCGGCGACCGCCTGCGGAACCTTTTCGTAATGGTCGAAGTGCATGGTGAACGTGGCGCGCCCCTGGCTCATCGAACGGAGCGTATTGACATATCCGAACATGTTGGCGAGCGGCACCATCGCCGTAATAACCCTGGCGCTGGCTCGCGTGTCCATCCCCGACACATCGCCCCGGCGGCTGTTCAGGTCGCCGATGATATCGCCCATGTATTCCTCGGGCGTCACCACCTCGACCCGCATCTTGGGCTCCAGCAGCTTCGGCCCGGCCTTGGTCACGCCCTCGCGGAAAGCCGCGCGGGCGGCGATCTCGAACGCCATGACGCTGGAATCCACGTCGTGCGAATCGCCGTCGAACAAAGTCGCCTTCATGTCGATCACCGGAAAGCCCGCGAGCACGCCCGACTGGCGCGCCGATTCCAACCCTTTTTCGACACCGGGGATGTATTCGCGCGGTACCGAGCTGCCGCGCAACGCGCTTTCGAACTGAAAGCCGGAACCGGCCTCGAGCGGCTCGAACCGAACCTTGATGCGCGCGAACTGGCCGGCGCCGCCGGTCTGTTTCTTGTGGATATAATCGACCTCGTGGGTCTTGCTGATGGTCTCGCGGTAGGCCACCTGCGGCGCGCCCACGTTGGCGCCCACCTTGAACTCGCGCAACATGCGGTCGACCAGAATATCGAGATGCAACTCGCCCATGCCGGCGATGATGGTCTGGCCGCTCTCGTCGTCGGTATGGACCCGAAACGACGGATCCTCCTCGGCCAGCCGCGCCAGCGCCACGCCCATCTTGTCCTGATCGGCCTTGGTCTTGGCTTCCACGGCGACCTCGATCACCGGCTCGGGGAACTCCATGCGCTCGAGCACCACCGGTTTCCGCGGATCGCAAATCGTGTCGCCGGTGCTGACGGATTTGAGGCCCGTGAAGGCGATGATATCGCCCGCGCGGGCCTCCTTGATGTCTTCGCGGCTGTTGGCGTGCATGAGAAGCATGCGGCCGACTCGCTCGCGCCTGTCCCTCGTCGAGTTCAACATCGACGCGCTGGTCTCGATACAGCCCGAATAAATACGGGCGAAGGTCAGCGACCCCACGAACGGGTCGGTCATCACCTTGAAGGCGAGCGCGGCAAAGGGCTCGTCGTCGTCGCTCTTGCGCTCGACCGTGTCCTCGCTGTGCGGCTTGTGGCCGCGGATAGCCGGGACTTCGGTCGGCGCCGGCAAATAGTCGACCACCGCGTCAAGAAGCAGCTGTACACCCTTGTTCTTAAAGGCGGAGCCACAGAGAATCGGAATGAACGCACCCGAAACGGTACCGCGATGGATGCATCTTTTTAACGCCGCTTCGTCGGGTTCGGTGCCGTCGAGATAGGCCTCCAACACCGCGTCATCCTGCTCGACCGCGGTCTCGAGCATCTTCTTGCGGTACGCCGCCGCCTTGTCCGCGAGATCGGCCGGAATGTCGCCCTCGACGAACTCGGCGCCGAGAGTTTCGTCCTTCCAGACGACACCCTTCATCTTGAGCAAATCGACGACGCCGGCGTATTCGGCCTCCGTCCCGACCGGCAGCTGAGTAACCAGCGGCACGGCGCCCAGCCGGTCCTCGATCATCTCGACGCAGCGGTAAAAATCGGCGCCGACCCGGTCCATCTTGTTGACGAAGCAAATGCGCGGCACGTCGTATTTGTCGGCCTGCCGCCACACGGTTTCGGATTGCGGCTCGACCCCGGCGACGCTGTCGAATACGGCCACGGCGCCGTCCAATACCCGCAGGCTGCGCTCGACCTCGATGGTGAAGTCGACGTGACCCGGCGTATCGATGATGTTGATCCGATAGTCGTTCCAATAGCAGGTCGTCGCGGCCGACGTGATGGTGATGCCGCGCTCCTGCTCCTGTTCCATCCAGTCCATGGTCGCCGAGCCATCGTGCACCTCGCCCATCTTGTGGGACCGGCCGGTGTAATAGAGGATGCGTTCGGTGGTCGTCGTCTTACCGGCATCGATGTGCGCCATGATGCCGATGTTGCGATACCGTTCGATGGGAGTCTTGCGTGCCATATCCGTTAACTCAGGGGGATCAACCGACTACCACCGGTAATGCGAAAAGGCGCGATTGGCCTCCGCCATGCGGTGGGTGTCTTCCCTCTTCTTTACCGCCGCGCCACGGTTCTCCGCCGCTTCCATAAGCTCCGCCGACAGCCGCTCGACCATGGTCGGTTCGGACCGCCCGCGGGCGGTGCTAATGAGCCAGCGAATGGCCAGCGCCTGCGATCGATCGGTCCGGACCTCGATCGGCACCTGATAGGTGGCGCCGCCGACCCGGCGCGAGCGTACCTCGATCGACGGCTTCACATTTCCGAGCGCATCGTGAAATACCTTGAGCGGCTCGGTCTTTATCTTCGCCTCGATACGGTCGAACGCGCCGTAAACAATGCCTTCGGCAACAGACTTCATGCCCGCCTTCATGAGACTGTTCATGAATTTGGTCAGCACCACGTCGCCATATTTGGCGTCGGGCAGAATTTCGCGTTTCTCGGCGGCGCGGCGGCGGGACATCGGTCTGCTCCTGCTTTCCTTTTGCGATCCGGGTGGCTACCTGGGACGCTTCGCGCCGTATTTTGAACGCCGCTGGCGCCGGTCCGATACGCCCAGGGTATCGAGCGTGCCGCGGATGATGTGATAGCGCACGCCGGGCAAGTCCTTGACGCGCCCGCCGCGGATCAACACCACCGAGTGTTCCTGCAAGTTGTGGCCTTCGCCCGGAATGTAGCTGGTGACCTCGAATCCGTTCGTCAAGCGCACGCGCGCGACCTTGCGAAGCGCCGAATTCGGCTTCTTCGGCGTGGTCGTATAGACGCGCGTACAGACGCCGCGCTTTTGCGGGCAGGCGGCGAGGGCCGGTACCTTGTTGCGGGCCACGGGTGCTCGCCGCGGCTTGCGGACCAACTGATTGATCGTCGGCATATATCGTTTCCTTACGGTCGTCGCCCCTACAAATGAACCCGCCGGACGTAGCAACGACACCGCCCGCGAAGCTAGTCTACCTGGCTTACGGCCGGTGCGATCGCCACGAGTGGCGGGTACCGTATGTATTGGCGTTTCCGACGCCAGGAACCGCGTCTAGGGTGAACTCCTACCACCGGCTCCCTTAAGGCGCGCGCATCCTATGGGCGCGCCCGACCCACGTCAAGCAAAAATCCTACGTTTTTGGGCGCTTGCGCACGATCCAGACGAACCCGCCGGAGCGCCGCGCGGGCGCCGGCTACTCGGCCGCGCTCGCCGCCTCCTCCGCCTCGGAAATCGCCTGCCTTTCCTTCTCCTGGGCGGCGACGATCTCTTGGTCGCGCTCCTTGGCGGTATTCCGCAGGCGAGCCATCACACTGCCCGTCCCGGCCGGGATCAGGCGGCCGACGATGACGTTCTCCTTGAGCCCGATAAGATTGTCGACCCGGCCGTTGACCGCCGCCTCGGTCAGCACGCGGGTGGTCTCCTGGAACGACGCCGCGGAGATGAAGGAGCGGGTCTGCAGGCTGGCCTTGGTGATGCCCAGAAGCACCGGCTTGGACGTGGCCCGCTTGCGCTTCTCCGCCTTGGCCCGCTCGTTGACCTCGTCGTACTCGGTCCTGTCGATCTGCTCGCCCACCAGGAAAGTGGTTTCGCCGGCGTCCACGATTTCGACCTTCTGCATCATCTGGCGGACGATAACCTCGATATGCTTGTCGTCGATCCTGACGCCCTGTAGCCGGTAAACCTCCTGGATCTCGTCCACCAGATAGGCGGCCAACGCCTCGACACCCAGCACGTGGAGGATGTCGTGCGGCACCGGGTTGCCATCCATCAACAGGTCGCCGCGCCGCACGGTATCGCCTTCCTGGACGCTGATATGCTTGCCTTTCGGGATCAAATACTCGACCGGATCGCTACCGTCCTCCGGGACCACGACGATGCGCCGCTTGGTCTTGTAGTCCTTGCCGAATTCGATGCGCCCCTCGCCCTCGCTGATGATCGCGTAGTCCTTTGGCTTGCGCGCCTCGAACAATTCCGCGACCCGCGGCAGACCGCCGGTGATATCGCGCGTCTTCGAGGATTCCCGCGGGATGCGCGCGAGCACGTCGCCCGCCATGACTTCCCCGCCGCTATCCACGCTGAGAATCGCGTCGACCGACATAAAGTAGCGCGCCTCGAGGCCGTTCGGCAGTTCGATCACTTTCCCCTTCTTGTCGCGAAGCGTGATGCGCGGCTTGAGGTCGGTGCCCTTGGGCTGTTGCTTCCAATCGATCACCACCTTGTTGGTGATGCCCGTGGCTTCGTCGACAATTTCGCGCATGGCGACGCCTTCGAGCAGATCGACGTAATTGGCGATGCCCGGGCGCTCGGTGATGATCGGGATGGTGTAGGGATCCCATTCCGCCATCCGGTCGCCTTTCTTCACCTTGGCGCCCTCGTCGACGAACAGCTTGGCGCCATAGGGCATGCGGTGACGGGCCCGCTCGCGGCCATTTTCGTCCTTGAGAATGACCTCGAGATTGCGCCCCATGACAATGAGACGGTTATCTCTGTTCTTGACCACGCTGCGGTTCTCGATCGTGACCTTGGCGTCGAGCGTCGCCTCGACGCTAGACTGCTCGGCCCCCGCCTGCGCGGCGCCGCCGATATGGAAGGTCCGCATGGTGAGCTGCGTGCCGGGCTCGCCGATCGATTGCGCCGCGATCACGCCCACTGCTTCGCCGATATTGACGGGAGTCCCGCGCGCGAGATCGCGTCCATAGCAATTTCCGCACACGCCGTTCTTGGATTGGCAAGTAAGCACGGAACGAATCTTGGCGACTTCGACCCCGGCCTGTTCGATCAGCTCGATTTCTTCTTCCCCGATCGGCTTGCCGGCCTTGATCAGCACGTCGCCCGACAATGGATCGGTCAGATCGGTCGCCGTGGTGCGCCCGAGAACACGCTCGGTAAGCGGCGAGATAACCTCTCCGCCCTCGATCACGGCCTTGACCGTGAGGCCTTCCTTGGTGCCGCAATCGTTCTCGACGATGATGCAATCCTGCGCGACGTCGACGAGCCGGCGGGTCAGGTAACCGGAGTTGGCGGTCTTCAAGGCGGTATCGGCCAGGCCCTTGCGCGCGCCGTGGGTCGAATTGAAGTATTCGAGCACCGACAGGCCTTCCTTGAAGTTGGATATGATCGGCGTCTCGATAATCTCGCCGGACGGCTTGGCCATCAGGCCACGCATGCCGGCCAGCTGCTTGATCTGGGCGGCCGATCCGCGGGCGCCGGACTGCGCCATCATGAACACCGAGTTGACGGGCTCGCCCGACACGGTTTTGGACATTTCCTTCATCATTTCGTCGGCCACAAGGTCGGTGCAGCGCGACCATGCGTCGACCACCTTGTTGTACTTCTCGCCCTGGGTAATGAGCCCCTCGAGATATTGCGATTCGTACTCCTTGACCTGACTGGTGGTTTCCGCGACCAAGCGCCCCTTGGATCCCGGAATCTTGAGATCATCCTTGCCGAACGAAATACCCGCCTTGCAGGCGTAAGTGAAGCCGAGCCCCATCAGCCGGTCGGCGAAGATAACCGTCTCCTTCTGGCCGCAATGGCGGTACACCAGATCGATGACGCTGGTGACCTCCTTCTTCGTGAGCAGCCGGTTGACGGTATCGATGCTTACCCGCGGGTGGTGCGGCAGGACCACGGACAGAAGCATGCGGCCCGGCGTGCTGTCGATCACCCGCGCGACCGGATCGCCTTTCTCGTCAACGCCGTGGTAGCGGGCCTTGATCTTGGCGTGCAACGACACCGCGCCGCAATCCAGCGCATGTTGAATTTCGCCGATATCGGAGAAGGCCATGCCTTCCCCCGGTTCACCGTCCTGCTGCAGCGTCAGGTAGTACAGGCCTAGGACGATATCCTGCGACGGCACGATGATGGGCTTGCCGTTGGCCGGACTGAGAATATTGTTGGTCGACATCATCAGCACGCGGGCCTCGAGCTGGGCCTCGAGCGACAGCGGTACGTGCACGGCCATCTGGTCACCGTCGAAATCGGCGTTGAAGGCCGTGCAGACCAGCGGGTGGAGCTGGATCGCCTTGCCTTCGATCAACACCGGTTCGAACGCCTGAACACCGAGACGGTGGAGCGTCGGCGCGCGGTTGAGCAGGACCGGATGCTCGCGGATGACCTCTTCCAGGATGTCCCAGACTTCGGTCGTCTCCTTTTCCACCTTGCGTTTGGCCGCCTTGATCGTGGTGGCCAGGCCACGCTGCTCGAGCTTGGCGTAAATGAATGGCTTGAATAGTTCGAGCGCCATCTTCTTGGGCAATCCGCACTGATGCAGCAGCAGCTCGGGTCCGACCACAATGACGGATCGGCCGGAGTAATCGACGCGCTTGCCGAGCAGATTCTGGCGAAAACGGCCCTGCTTGCCCTTGAGCATGTCCGAAAGCGATTTCAGCGGCCGCTTGTTGGCGCCGGTGATGACCCGGCCGCGGCGGCCATTATCGAACAGCGCGTCGACCGCTTCCTGCAGCATGCGCTTTTCGTTGCGCACGATGATCTCGGGCGCGCGCAACTCCATCAGCCGCTTGAGGCGATTGTTGCGGTTGATCACCCGCCGGTACAGGTCGTTGAGGTCGGAGGTCGCGAACCGGCCGCCATCGAGCGGTACCAAAGGCCGCAGTTCCGGCGGGATCACCGGCACCACGTCGAGGATCATCCATTCCGGACGGGTGTTCGACTCCTTGAACGCCTCGACCAGCTTGAGGCGCTTGACGAGCTTCTTGCGCCGCGCCTCGGACTTGCACTCCGCCAACTCGACGCGCAGATTGTCGCGCTCCGGTTCGAGCTCGATCGCGGTCAGCATGTTCTTGATCGCCTCCGCGCCGATGCCGACCGAGAACGCGTCCTCGCCGTATTCGTCCACCGCGGCGTCATACTGCTCTTCGTTGAGGAGCTGATGCAGCTTCAGCGAGGTCAGGCCGGGCTCGATCACCACGTAGCTCTCGAAATAGAGCACGCGTTCGAGATCGCGCAACGTCATGTCGACCAGGAGACCGATTCGCGAGGGCAGCGATTTGAGGAACCAGATGTGGGCAACCGGCGAGGCGAGCTCGATGTGGCCCATGCGCTCGCGCCGGACCTTCTGCAGGGTCACCTCGACGCCGCATTTTTCGCAAATGATGCCGCGATACTTCATGCGCTTGTACTTTCCGCACAAGCACTCGTAGTCCTTTATCGGGCCGAAAATGCGGGCACAGAAGAGGCCGTCGCGTTCGGGCTTAAAGGTACGGTAATTGATCGTTTCCGGCTTCTTGATCTCGCCGAACGACCACGACCGGATGCGTTCCGGACTGGCGATCGAAATACGAATTTGGTTGAAGTCCTCGGACTTACGAACCGGGCCGAATACGCTCATCAACTCATTCATGCACCGTCTCCCGCTATGCGATACCGGGTTGAATTTGGTCGGCCGCGCGCGTCCGCACCGCGCGCGGCCTCGATCAATTGGTCTCCTGCTTCAGCTCGACATTGAGGCCGAGCGAGCGCAATTCCTTTACCAGAACATTGAAGGATTCTGGGATACCCGCTTCGAAGGTGTCGGTCCCACGCACGATTTTGGCGTACACGTTGGTACGGCCGGCGACATCGTCCGACTTCACCGTCAGCATCTCCTGCAGCGTGTAGGCCGCGCCGTAGGCCTCGAGCGCCCAGACCTCCATTTCGCCGAATCTCTGCCCGCCGAACTGGGCCTTGCCGCCCAGCGGTTGCTGGGTAACCAGGCTGTACGGGCCGATCGAGCGGGCATGGATTTTGTCGTCCACCAAGTGATGCAGTTTCAGCATGTAGATGTAGCCGACCGTCACCTTGCGGTGGAATGTCTCGCCGGAGCGCCCGTCGACAAGCGTCACCTGACCCGAGGAGTCGAGCCCCGCCTCTTCTAGCAGCGTGACGATGTCGTCCTCGTGCGCGCCATCGAAAACCGGCGTGGCCATGGGCACGCCGGCATGCAGCGATTCGGCCAGCGCCAGCAAGTGGTCCTGGGACAGCCCGGCGATTTCCAAACGATAATGGGCCTCGCCATAAACCGATTTGAGCCGCCGCTTGAGTTCGGTGAACCCGTCGGCCTTCGCGTGGCGCCTGACACTTTCGGCCAACTCGCCGATCTGGCGGCCCAACCCGGCCGCGGCCCAGCCCAGATGGGTTTCGAGGATCTGACCCACGTTCATGCGCGACGGCACACCCAAAGGGTTGAGCACGATGTCGACCGGCGTGCCGTCATCGAGATACGGCATGTCCTCGATCGGCACGATCCTGGAGATCACACCCTTGTTGCCGTGGCGGCCGGCCATCTTGTCGCCCGACTGCATCTTGCGCTTGGTGGCGACGAAGACCTTGACCATCTTCATCACCCCCGGCAGCAACTCGTCGCCGCGCTGCAGCTTGTCGACCTTGTCATTGAAGCGCTGTTCGAGGCTGGTGATGCTCTCGTTGAAGACCCGCAGGTGCGATTCGATCTCGCGCATCCGCTTGTCGGTCTTGATCGTGAACTGGCGCCACTGTCCGGGCGTATATTCGGCCAGCGTCGCTTCGGTAATACGCTTGCCGCTACCCCTGAAGCCCTTGGGTCCGCCGGCCGCGGTCTGACCGACGAGAAGTTCCTTGAGACGGTCGTGGTAGCTGCGTTCGAGAATCGCCTTCTCGTCGTCGCGGTCCTTGGCCAGGCGGGCGATTTCCGACCGCTCGATGGCCAGCGCGCGCTCGTCCTTGTCGATGCCGCGGCGCGAGAACACCCGTACCTCGACGACGGTGCCGTTGACGCCCGGCGGCAACCTGAGCGACGTGTCGCGAACGTCGGACGCCTTTTCGCCGAAGATCGCCCGCAGCAGCTTCTCTTCCGGCGTCATCGGCGACTCGCCCTTGGGCGTGACCTTGCCGACCAGTATATCGCGCGGCTCGACCTCGGCGCCGATATAGACGATGCCCGCTTCGTCGAGGTTCTTGAGCGCCTCCTCGCCGACATTCGGAATGTCGCGGGTGATTTCCTCCTGGCCCAGCTTGGTGTCGCGGGCCATGACCTCGAACTCTTCGATATGGATCGACGTGAAGACGTCGTCGCGCACCAGGCGCTCGGAGATCAGGATCGAGTCCTCGAAGTTGTAACCTTGCCATGGCATGAACGCGACGAGCACATTCCGGCCCAGGGCCAATTCGCCCTTTTCGGTCGACGGGCCGTCGGCGATGATCTCGCCCTTGGTCACCTCGTCACCCACCTTGACCAGGGGCCGCTGGGTAATGCAGGTGTTCTGGTTGGAGCGCTGAAACTTCAACAGGTTGTAGATATCGACGCCGGGAGAGTCCGAATCGGCTTCCTCGGTCGCGCGGATGACGATACGCGTGGCGTCGACCTGATCGATCACGCCGGCCCGCCGGGCGCCGATGGTGGCGCCGGAATCGCGGGCCACGATCCCTTCCATGCCGGTGCCGACTATGGGCGCTTCGCTGCGCACCAGGGGCACCGCCTGGCGCTGCATGTTGGAGCCCATCAACGCCCGGTTGGCGTCGTCGTTTTCGAGGAAAGGGATCAGCGCCGCCGCCACCGATACAAGTTGTTTCGGCGAAACATCGATGAAGCCGATATTGTCCGGCGTCGTCATGACGAAATCGCCGGCCCGGCGACAGCTCACCAAATCGGCGGTGAAACGGCCTTTGTCGTCCATTTCGGCGTTGGCCTGGGCGATGTAGTATTTGCCCTCCTCCATCGCCGAGAGATAGGAGACATCGTTCGTCACCTTGCCGTCGACCACCTTACGGTAGGGGCTTTCGATGAAGCCATATTTGTTGACGCGGGCAAACGTCGCCAGGCTGTTGATAAGGCCGATGTTCGGGCCTTCCGGCGTTTCGATCGGACAGATGCGCCCGTAATGCGTCGGGTGCACGTCGCGCACCTCGAAGCCCGCGCGCTCGCGCGTCAGCCCGCCCGGGCCGAGCGCCGACAGACGCCGCTTGTGCGTAATCTCGCTTAGCGGATTGGTCTGGTCCATGAACTGCGAAAGCTGCGAGGAGCCGAAGAATTCCCGGACCGCCGCCGCCGCCGGTTTGGCGTTGATCAAATCGTGCGGCATTACCGTATCGATATCGACCGTGCTCATGCGTTCGCGGATCGCCCGCTCCATGCGCAACAGACCGACCCGGTACTGATTTTCCATCAGCTCGCCGACCGAGCGCACGCGACGGTTACCGAGATGATCGATGTCGTCGATTACGCCGCGACCGTCCTTGAGCTCGACCAACTGCCGAACGATCTCGAGGATGTCTGCCTTGCGCAATACGCGCTGGGTATCCGGGCAATCGAGCCCGAGGCGTGCATTCATCTTGACGCGGCCGACGGCCGACAGATCGTAGCGCTCGCCGTCGAAGAACAGGCCGTGCAGCAGCACCTCGGCCGCTTCCAGCGTCGGCGGTTCGCCGGGACGCATGACGCGGTAGATGTCGATAAGCGCGTCGTCGCGGGTCGAATTCTTGTCCAACGCCAAAGTGTTGCGGATATAGGGACCGATATTGATGTGGTCGATGGCCAGGATCGGCAGCACCTTGATCCCCGCTTCGGACAGCATCACGAGCGTCTCGGCGGTCAACTCGTCGCCGGCCTCGAGGTAGATCTCGCCGGTTTTCTCGTTGACCACGTCCTTCGCGGTGTAGCTGCCAACGAGCTCTTCGTCACTGACCAAGCGCTCCTTGAGACCCTGCTCGGTCAACTTTTTGGCCAGCCGCGGCGTCATCTTCGCGCCGGCCTCGGCCATTACCTTGCCGGACTTGGCATTGATAAGGTCGCTGACCAGCTTGAGGCCACGCAGCCGCTCCGGTTCGAACGCGGTTTTCCAGCCGTCCTTGGTGCGCTCGAAAATCAGCGTGGAATAAAAGTAATCGAGGATTTCCTCGCTGACCATGCCGCGCGGCTCGCTCGCCGCGGCGACGGATGCGCCGGCGGCAGGCTTGCCGGAGATGTTGTCATCCAACACCATCAGCAGGGTGGTCACCGGCAGCTTGCGCCGGCGATCGATGCGGACGTACACGATATCCTTGGCATCGAATTCGAAATCCAGCCACGAACCGCGGTAGGGAATGACCCGCGAAGTGAACAAGTATTTTCCGGACGAGTGGGTCTTGCCTTTGTCGTGGTCGAAGAACACGCCGGGCGAGCGGTGCATCTGCGACACGATCACACGCTCGGTACCATTGACGACGAACGTGCCGTTCTTGGTCATCAGCGGCATGTCGCCCATATAGACGTACTGCTCCTTGATGTCGCGGATCGAGCGCGCGCCGGTCTCTTCGTCGACGTCCCAGACCACGAGCCGCAGCGTCACCTTCAAGGGCGCGGCGTAGGTCATGCCACGCTGCTGGCACTCCTCGACGTCGTACTTCGGCTCCTCGAACTCATACTTCACATATTCGAGTTGCGCGCTTCCCGAAAAATCCGAAATCGGAAACACCGAGCGCAGCACCTCTTGCAGTCCGAATTTGCCGCGCTCTTCCGGCGGCACATTTCTTTGCAGGAAATGATCGTAGGAATTTTTCTGCACCTCGATCAGGTTCGGCATGGGGGCGACCTCGGAGATGCGCCCGAAATTCCTGCAAACGCGTCTGCGTCCAGTGAAGGATTTTGCCATCGATGTTCCTCTCGAACTCAGCTGTCTCGGCCGGCCGGCCCGTGCAAACGGGCGCGTCCGGCTTCGAGCGTTACGCGGCGGCGGCGGCCGCCGTAAAAACCTGCCGGGCCCAGGCGGGCGCGGCGAACGGGATCGCCCGCGCCGTCAGGCGAGGCGCCCCGCCGGACCGAAATCGGAAGGCCAGAGCCCGGCCCGGCACAAGGCCAGGCGGACTCCCGCCCTGCCGACAAGTCCGGCAACGGGCAATCGGATCATTTAAGCTCCACGGTTGCGCCCACGTCCTCGAGCTTTTTCTTAAGCCCGTCGGCTTCTTCCTTGTTGACGCCCTCCTTGACCACATTGGGAGCGCCCTCGACCAGATCCTTGGCCTCCTTGAGACCGAGCCCGGTGATCACCCGGACTTCCTTGATGACGTTAATCTTCTTTTCTCCGAACGAGGCGAGGATGACGTCGAAATACTCCTTCTCCTCGGCGGCTTCGGCGACGGGCGCCGCCCCGGCCACCGCTACCGGCGCGGCGGCGGAAACGCCCCACTGCTCCTCGAGCAGCTTACTCAAATCGGCCGCCTCGATGACGGTAAGCTTCGACAAATCGTCGGCAATCTTCTGTAAATCAGCCATTTCTCATCTTCTCCAGGGCTTGAACTTCCGTTGCATCCAAGACTTCTACGCAGCCTCTTCCTTGGCGCCGTAAGCGCCTAGCACGCGGGCCAACTGACCGGCGGGTGCCCGCAGCACGCCGGCAATACGAGTCGCCGGGGTTTGCAGGAGCCGGACGAACAAGGCGCGCTGCTCGTCGAGCGACAGCAGCGTGGCCAATGCCTTGACGGCGTTCTGATCGAGGAGTTCCTTCTCGAGCGCGCCGCCAAGAACGGTCAGCTTGTCATTGTCCTTGGCAAAATTCACGGCTACCTTCGCCGCGGCCACCGGGTCTTCCGAATAGGCAATCGCCGTCGGTCCCCGGAACAGGTCGGAAAGCCCGCTGAACTTGGTGCCTTCCAAGGCGAGACGCGTGAGTCGATTCTTGGTCACTTTGAAATTGGCGCCGGCATCCCGCATCTGCCGCCTCAGGTCGCTGATTTCCGCGACGGAAAGGCCGACATGATGGGTCACCACCACAAGATGCCCGCTCTCGAACATCTCGCGGAGTGATGCCACCAATCTCTCTTTTTCCAATCGGTCCACGATTGTCTCCGATGCTGCGGGCCGCGGCGACGTCGCCTCGACCCGGTCACGTTGACCCCGGACGGTCCTGCCGCCCGGAGCGGCGAAACCTGTCCCAGAAGTCCAAGCCGCCGGCGCCTTCCCCGCCCCCGGTTCGAAGGGTTAAAGGCAAGGCGACAACCACTTGTCTCTGTCTATGCAGGCGGTAACCCCTTAGACCGCCATCGAGCGGCGGCACCTGCAGTCTCGGACAGGGCGGAAACCGTGAGCCGAAGCTCCGCGGCTTCCCGCCGCCGCGCCGGTGACGGTTAAGTCGCCGGCATGGCGGATACGCTTTCTCCGGCCTAGGGCTTGGCGCCCACCAGGTCGGAGATATCCAGTTTCAGGCCCGGTCCCATGGTCGAGCTCAAGGACACCTTGCGAATGTAAGTGCCCTTGACCCCGCTGGGCTTGGCCTGGTTGATCGCGGCGACGAAGGCGCGCGCGTTCGCGGCCAGCGCTTCCTCGCCGAAACTCGCCTTGCCGATTCCGGCGTGCACCAGCCCCGCCTTCTCGGCCCGGAATTGCACCTGACCGCCCTTCGCATCCCGCACGGCCTTGGCCACGTCGGGGGTGACGGTCCCGACCTTGGGATTCGGCATCAACCCGCGCGGGCCGAGAATTTTGCCGAGGCGGCCAACCACCGCCATCATGTCCGGCGTGGCGATGCAGCGGTCGAATTCCACCCCGCCCTTCTGCACCTGTTCGGCCAGATCCTCGGCGCCGACGATATCGGCGCCCGCCGCCCTTGCCTCCTCGGCCTTGGCGTCCTTGGCGAACACGGCGACGCGCATCGATTTTCCGGTACCGTTCGGCAGGCTCACCACGCCGCGCACGTTCTGGTCGGCGTGGCGCGGGTCGACGCCTAGATTTATCGCAATCTCGATGGTTTCGTCGAATTTTGTATCGGCGGCGGCCGCCTTGATTTTCTTGACTGCGTCGTCGAGCGCATAGGCGGCCTCGCGGTCGATATTCTCGTACGCGGCGCGAAGCTTTTTTCCTTTTCTGGCCATCGCTACCCCACCACCTCGATGCCCATCGACCGGGCCGAGCCGGCGATGATGCGGCAGGCCATGTCCAAATCGTTGGCGTTCAGATCCTCCATCTTCCTCTCGGCGATCTCACGCACTTGCGCCATGGTCACCCTGCCTACCATTTCGCGGCCCGGCTCGCCGGAGCCCTTGTTCAGCCGCGCCGCCTTTCTCAGCAAAAAACTGGCCGGCGGGGTCTTGGTGATGAAACTGAAGCTACGGTCCGCGTACACCGTGATCGTGGTCGGGATCGGCATGCCCGGCTCCAATTTCTGGGTAGCCGCATTGAAGGTCTTGCAGAACTCCATGATGTTGACGCCGCGCTGGCCCAGCGCCGGCCCGATAGGCGGCGACGGATTGGCTTGGCCGGCCGGCACCTGGAGCTTGATGTAGCCGTCTATTTTCTTCGCCATTTCAAATCCTCACATGAGGCGCCGCTTCGGGCCCCTCGGGTTCCAAGGATGCGCGGTCGCGGCCATGGCTGGCCTCCCACGCCCTGCCGGCCCCGCCCCGGGGCCGGGCTCCGACCGCCAGGTCACAGTTTTTCGACCTGGGAATACTCCAACTCCACCGGCGTCGCGCGCCCGAAAATCGACACGGCCACCTTGAGCCGCGTTTTTTCCTCGTCGACCTCTTCCACCAATCCGTCGAACGACTGGAACGGGCCGTCCGAGACCCGCACCTGCTCGCCGACCTCGAAGGTGACGGAGGGTTTGGGCCGTTCGATCCCTTCCTGCACCTGACGCATGATCTGCTCGGCCTCGGACTGCCGGATCGGCACCGGCCGGCCCCTTCCACCCAGGAATCCGGTGACCTTGGGCGTGTTCTTGATCAGGTGCCAGGCCTCGTCGGTCATGTCCATATTGACCAGCACGTAGCCGGGAAAGAACTTGCGCTCGGCGTTCACCTTGGCGCCGCGCCGCATCTCCACGACCTCCTCGACCGGAACGAGAACTTCCGAGATCGCTTCGTCAAGACCCTTCTGCGCCGCCTGTTCCTCGATCGACAGCGCGACCTTCTTCTCGAAGCCCGAATAAACGTGAATGACGTACCATTTGTGGGCCACGGCGATCAGCCTCCGAACCGCAGAATGTACCCCATCGCCGATCCGACGATGACGTCGACCATGAAGAAGAACAGGGCGGCAAGTATCACCATCACGAAAACCATGCCGGCCGAGGTCACGGTTTCCCTGCGGTTCGGCCAGGTCACCTTGGAAACCTCCTGCCTGACCTGCCGGATGAATTCCCCTGGATTGGTTTTGCTCATACGGCCCTGTTGTCTCTGGCGCCACGTATCGCGCGGCGGTTGGCAGGAGTGGGGGGACTCGAACCCACAACCTCCGGTTTTGGAGACCGGCGCTCTACCAATTGAGCTACACTCCTAACCGAATCGCGCATCTCAACGGCGCGCCGGTCATCCGGCTCCGCCCGGTTTATCGATCCGCAAACTACTCCACGATTTTGGCGACCACGCCGGCGCCGACGGTGCGGCCGCC
>CBDVDY010000044.1:0-15170 GCA_965372875.1 uncultured Alphaproteobacteria bacterium
CAGCAACGCGGCTTCGATGGCCTTGTGGTCGAGCGCGTCGAATTCCGCCGTCCAGGTGTCGATCTGCCCACTTGTCGGCTCCGGCCCCAACGCCTCGGGCCAGTCGAATATCTCCATGCCGCCCTGTCCGTCCTCATGGGTGCGGATGCCTTCGGCGTTGTCGTATTTCCAGCCGAGAATTTCAGCTAAACTGGTCATGCTGCTATCTCCGTGATGGTGATTGACGACGCCATGACACCACCCATCAGAGCAGAGGCGGAAATACCATTAAATCCCATCGTGCTGGCGGTGGTTGGTCCGGCACGTACCTTGAACGTGATAGTACTTTCAGTACCAGCGATCATGTAATATGTAAAACTGGTTCCACTTATGGTGTTTTCAACACGATAGCCGAAGGCGGCGAGTGCATTTACTATTGCATCTTGAAATAACGCGACAATTATTATCCTTGCGGCACCAATACTACCACTAAACACAACATCAATCTTGAGTATATTTGAAGTGTTTTCAGGTGTTATTGTGCGTGTCATATATTCATCGCCCTCGTCATTTTGGGGCTTTGTGTCATCTTCCGGTATTATCGTCGTACCGGTGACGTGCGCGCCGGTCAGGGTATTGACGACTTGCACCACCCTGCCGATCAGCGCGGCGTCGGCCGTGAGCAAGAATTTCGCACCATCACAGCGGAACCATTCGACCGCGCCCTCGCCGCTGACGGCGCGCGTGGTAACTCCCTCGATCTGCTCAGCGTCGTCCGGGTCGATGGTGACTGCATTGGTCGCGTGGCCGGTGATCTTGACGCCGAATAAGAAACCGTCGCCCAGCGTCGCCGCCGCCGTCAGAGTCAAGGTGAAGCCGGAGCTGGAAACATCGCACTCGAACAGCTTGCCGTCGTCGGTCGGGACCACCGTGTAGGCCGACGACTTGACCTCGACCGCCGGGTTTTTGACAATATATCTGCCAGCGCCAAGCAGGTTCAATTCGCGAACGTCGGTAAGCAGCGAATTGGTGATCTGCGTTGTCGAGGTCGCCAAAGCGATCTCGTCCAACGGCACCTTGCCATCATCGAGCGCGGGCGCGACCGGCGAGGCGGCTTCCGCACCAGTGGTAACGCCGACCACGCCGGTCAGCCGGTCGATATGAACGATGTCGATGCGCGGGTTTATGCTCGGCGCGATAATCGTCGCCGTGGTCTGCGCCGCGTTGGTAACCCGCTCTCGGGTGATCGAATTGAACAACGCGCCGGCGGCGACTTCCACCGTCATCGCCTGCGGCGAGCTTTCCGTGACCGCGTAGCCTTGGCCGGCAACGTCGAGCAACGACTGCGACGCCGCCGCGTCCGCCGCCGTGAGGACCGCTGCCCAAAAGACCGAAACCGCCGTGGTATCGGCCGGCGCGCCAAAGGCGACCAGCGAGCCGTCGATCGCATCAAAGCCCCAATACTTGCCAAGCCGGGTGGCAAGCGCCGGCACCGTCATATCGGCGCCCTCCGGCTCCGCGGTCGGCAAGGTTGCCTGGCGGCCGATGGTATCGTTGATCCGATGTGTCAGCCTGGTCATGCGGTTCAGGCCATCCTCGAAGGCTTGCGCATCGACCGCCTCGTTGTCGACAAAATCCTGCGGCTGGATGAACGGGATCGCGGCCACGATCACGATCTTGACGCCATCGGCGACAACCGGTGTCGGCGTCACGTTGCCGCCGGTCTCGACGCCGACGCCAGAGACCGCAAAGCCGCTTACCTGCAAGACCTCATCGAAATAAACTTCCAGATCGGTCGCCGCGAAGATCAGGTTTTCGTAAGGGAAATCCGGCGTCACGCCGTCGCCATCGTATTCCCAACGGTTTGTATCGCTCGTCAAAGGCATGGTCTCTACCTCACAGTTTGCGCCAGATCGGGAGCGCGCGCCGGCGCCGCCGCCCCCGGCCGCCACCAATAACTTTGTCCGGTTTCGCGCCGCACCCGGCGCTCGCCCGCGCGGCGCCGGCGCGAGGCTTGCGGATCCGCCAGATCGTCCAGCCGCTCGAACATCAGGCGTTCCAGGGCCACGCGCAGATACCAGATCGACCCGCCAGGCGTATACCGCTTGGCGAACTTGACGCCTTCGCGGCCGATATTCATTTCCTCGCCCTTGGCCGCCTGGAACAGATTGCCGATCGTCAGGCGCCTGGTGTCATCGGCAAAACCAACGACCGGTCCGGCCAGGGTATTCGCCAGGCCACTGCCGAAACGGTTGGTATCGGCAAACAGGAAATCACCATAGATGCCCATGCCGCCGCCTTGCAGCATGGCGGCGCCCCAAAACGCCGCGGCATCCTCGCCGGCCATCGATCGCGGATCGCGGCCCTTGGAGATTTCTTTCAGTTGCAGGGCGGCGGCGCCCATGATGGTCGCCGAGATCACCAGCTCGGAGGCGTAGCGCGCGCGCGCCAGCGGTGTTGCCTGGGAAGCCGCGCGGCGCACATGCGTTGCAACCAGCGTGATCGCAAAGTTTTTATACATCAGCGTCGAGCGCATGGCCTCGCCGATGAAGGTGCCCGGCCTTGCATCCGATACAAGCGCCGCGCGCCCGCGAAGGCTGGAGGACGGCACGGCGAACTCGGTTTCCGTCTGGATCATTTCCATCAGCCGCGTCGCCAGATGTTCGGCGCGGCTCGGCGCCACGTCGCCCCGCCCGATAATATCGTCGGGCCGCAGGAATCGGGCGCCGCCATGTTCATACGCCGGGGTCGAGCGGATCACGTCCCAATCCTGTTTGCCGATCCCATAGCGTCTCAATGTATTGCGCGTCGCATCCGGCAGGGCGTCGAACGCGCGGGGCGCCATGTCCGCCAGATGGCCCATGAATTCCATGCCGAAGGCCCAGCGTCCGGCCTGGGTCCAGGGCGACAGGCCGGACACGCGCAACACCGAATCGGCAATGCGCCGGGAGATCTCCGGGCCCGTCACGTCGCCGGTATAGCGCGACAGGGCGAGCGCATGGCTCGACCAGCCCTCGGCAATCAGGCCAAGACGAACGGCGAGTTTCTGGTCGGCCGAGACATGCGGCGTCATGAGTTTGAGCGTGCGCGCCAGGGCGCGGGCCGCCGGTATGCCGGCGTGGCGCGCGGCCATGCGCTGGAAAGCAACGTCGCTGATCGCCGAGATCGCCGCCGAGCCGAGCTGCGCCGATTGCAATATCGAACGCACGAAGGCAAACGAGCGCGCAAGGCGCGGGCGCACCGGCGCATTGGCCGTGCCGGTATAGGCGGAAAATATATCCTGCGCCATCACCGTTGCCGCGCGCGCACGGGTCAGATGTTTCTCGCCGCCCGCCTTGCCATCGGCGATGCCGGCGGCGCGCTCGACCAGCTCGCCCATCCAGCGCAACGTCGCATGCGGGTTTGGCCCGAGGATCTGCATGGCGGCGGTATCGCGCGCCATCCGGTCCAGATGGCCCATCATGGTCGAGAACGGATCCGGGTTGCCGAACCGCGCCTGGTATCTGAGCCACGAATCGGCGTCGCGGAATACCAGGAACCGGTGATCGGCGCGCCGCGCCGAGACCGCCCGGCCGCGTGGCACACCGGACGGGCGCAGTTTCGACATGCCATCCGTCCTGATGGTCTCGAAGGCATCGCGCAAGGCTACCTCCAGGCTGCGCCCCTCGAAACTCAGGCCCGTTGCCTCATCGATCATCCGGCGCGGGTCCAGCATGGGTTCGATGAAATCGCGCCATTCCTCGAATCGGATTTTGCGCACGGCCAGGCTGTCATGCATTTGCGGCAGGCCCCAATCGGCGCGTTTGGGAATCCGCCCGCCGGCCGCGTTGAAATCCAGCCGGGCGATTTCCGCCGTGTCGCTCCATGCCTTGGCCAGTTCGCGCGCCGGCCCGTCGCCGGTATCCTCGCCGAAGATCTCGCGCACCACGTTGCGCAGCGTCGCCTTGTTGCGCGTGCGGCCCAGCAGATCGCGGCGGAACGTCGTCAGGATTTCGACCAGGCCGGAATGATATTTGCCGAGCAGGCGCTTGCGGCGCGCCTCCATGTTGGAATAGGTGGCCAGATCGTCGCGGTCAAGCATTGCCACCATCGCCGCCGCCTGGTTCGGCTCGCCGGCAAGGTTCCGATAGGCGACCATATCGGCCTCGATACGCTGGGCCGCGGCCGTCTGCAAAAGCACCCGCCGGCGTTTCTCGGCCGCCTGGTGCCGCATGGCTATGCTGGTATCGCGCGCCGCGCGCCGCGCGGCATCCGCCGGCGATGCTTCGCGCGCATAAGCCTCTTCCAGTTCCTCGAACAGATCCCGCGCGCCGGCGGCGCGCTCCGCGTCCAGCTCGCCGGCGGCAACGGCCCTGTCGATACAGTCTTTCATTCCCACGGCGGTTCACCCTTGTCGATACAGATTTGCAACCGCCTGATTGTTTCTTTCAGATCGTTCAATTCCCGGCGCAGCCAATCGATATTTTTTTCCTGTTCAGCCAACGGCAATTCAGGATTGACCATCGCCGCACCGAACCGGACAGTTTTACCAGCCGCCGCCAAGACTTCCCCGCATTCCTCGATGAAATGAGCCAAGCAACCATCGAAGTCTTTTGGAAGATATTTATCGTGCGCCATCTATTTCCCCTTCGGTCCGCAGATCAGATCCAGCGTTTCAACAAACTTGTCGTCGGCGTCGAGATCTTCCAGCATTTCTTCGGCCGTGCGGATCTCGGCGGTGACGATACCATCGTCGCCAACCCGTTCACCAACCGGCGCATGTATGCCCGATTCTCCATCCTCCGGTATATCCCGGCGCAAATCCGCCTCCAGACGCGCCGCCTGGTCCGCCTGGCCGGCGCCCGCGACCGGCTCCGCGAAGTCGGCCGCCGGTTCATCGGCTATCTCCGCGACACGGACCGGCGCGCCTGCGCGTGCTTCCGCCGCAGCTTCGCCGCCGCGTCGCCCTGCGCCAGCGACCAGCCGAGCGAGACCGCCGCTGCCTGAGAGATCCCGGACGGCCTGGGTGAATTGTCCGATACCGGCGGCGGCACCGGATTCTCTGGCGACGGCGGCGGCGTCGTTGAGCGCGTCGCCGAGCGGCCCTTTGCGGTTCGCGAGCCTTTTGATAACTTCGATCGCTTCGCCATCTTCGCGCGCCCTCAATTCATTGACATCGCCGGCCAGCCGATTGCCGGCCTCTTCGATGCGCGTCGATTCTTCGGTCAATGTAGCGAAAACCGTTCGATCGCGCTTCAATTTTTTTATCGCCCCGTCCAGCACCCGGGCACGCTCGGCAAACAACAGCACCGCAACATCGGCCTCGCCGAACAGCGAGATCTCTGTTTCACGTGAAACACCGGCCTGCAATGCCTGGGCGATGATCGATTCGGCCTGTGTCTGATTGTCCGGTTCGGCCTTGGCGAGTATGGCGATAATCTGTGCGTGCAGCTCCGGGCTTGCCTCGGCGAGGCGCCCCACCGCCGCGCCGTAGCGTTCCGGCACGATATCGTTGACCACCATCATGAAGGCTTCATCGGACAGCTTGACGAGATCCCGCGCCGCGCGGACCAGCGCGGAGGATAACGGCAATTCCTTGAGCCTGGCCGGCGAGGCGCGCAGGATCTTCGCCGCGTCGGCCGCCGTACCGGTGCCCTCGGCGACGTTCTTGATCGCCGAGATCTCGCGCGCCGCCAGATCATCGAACCCGTCTGCCTCGCGCAACAGATAGCCATACAGGCGAACCCGTGCATCCGGCCGGTCAAGGCGCAGCGCAAGTGCCCGGCGTTGATGGCCATCGGTAATAAACCGCACGCCCTCAAGCGATTCCCAAACGACGACCTGGCCGGCCTTGACCGGATCCCATACCTCGATCCCGGCCAGGCGTTCGGTCACGCCGAGCGCGCCCGCGCCGGTCTTGAACTGGAACCGTTTGGCATCGACAACCAGCTCATCCGGCGCAAAGCGAAAAACCAGCCCGTCCAGATCGTCGCCGGTCGCGAGGCGCGCCGGCGGCACCGGATCGAACGCCGGCCGTTCGGATAGCGAGACCTCGCCATGCTCGACATCGCGGTCGACCGCCGCCGTCGCGGTATCCAGCCGCTGGCGCGCCTCGCCAATTTCATCGCCATTACTACCTAGCGTGCGCGTATCGGCCTCGACCTCGCGCCGCGCCGCCTGGTGCGCCGCCCTGACTTCCGCATCCGCCGAGCCTTCCGTCGCACGCAGCAGATCCGCCTTCGACAGATTGATCGTCTCTTGCGCGGGGTTAAGAAACCGCTTGAGCGCCTTTAAGCCACCGCCGAGCAACACGCCGCCACCGAACGCAAAGGATACCTGTAGCAACGCCTCTTCCGCCGTCAGGCCGGCGTCGACCTCGCGGCGCCAGCGGGCGATCGCCGGCAGGCTGGCGCCTTCGATACCGACATTGATAAGCCCCTCGACGGCGGCCGTGCGCAATACACCCCAGGCGGCCGGCGCGCCGATGCCGATAGACAGAAAATTAGGCGGATCCGACATTGCCGCCGCCATGCCACCGGCGAAACCGCCGATCATGCCAGGTATCGTCGCCGAGGATCCCACGCGCGCCTCTTGCTGGAGGGCATCGCGAACGCTTTTGTTCACTGCCTCATCGAAGGAAGCGCGGTCCGCCGGGATCCCGGGCAGGGGATCGCCGGCCGCGCGGCGCCGGGCGATTTCGTCCCATATCCGCCTGATCGTGCCTTCCGTGCCATCGCGGCGGCGGTTGCGCGGTCCGACGACGGGATCATGCGGCGTCGAAAGATGCGGGTTGGCGAGGCGGTCGCCAATGAAAACACCTTCATTCAGGCGCTCGATGATCGGGTCGTAAGCATCCGATTTGACCGTCATGGGGCTGATCGTGCGCCGCGCCACCATTGTTGCATCGAGCGCCGCGCCGAAGTTTTCAACGAACCCGGTTGCCCGGGCGCGGGCAAGGCGCGGCGGCAATATCTCGCCGAGTGTCTCTTCGCCGCGGTCGTGCCAGAAACTCATGGGTCCATGAACTCCTACTTGAAGATATCTAGCGGTGTGGGATCTGGACGGCGCGACAGCAAATCCGGTAACAGCGCAATCAGGTCAAAACGAAAGGCGCGGGTGCCACCGGCCACGCCGAGCCACACGACATCGCCTTGGCGCGGATCGGAGATTGCCACGCGGTAGATACCATGGCCGGCCGATACCAGCCAGGCATCGTCCAGATCCTCGGCGGTAAACGCGGTGCCGTCCTGGAAGGTGGCGCCGAGGATTTCCAGATCCTCATCCGTAATCTTGCCTACGACATCTTCGAAATCATCGATCGGTATATCCGGCGGCACCACCACCGGCCAGCCGTTCCAATCGTCGGTTATGCCGCCGAACTGGCGGCCGTCGTTGCCGAATACCGCGCCGGCGGCTTCCTGGGCCGAGCGCAGCCACAGATCTTCATCGAAATCCGCGCCTTCGCCGCCGATCCCGCGGCGTTGCGCGCGCGCCACATAAATCGCCGTTTGCGCCCGCGTAAAGATACCCGCCGTCGACGGTGACAGCGCAAAGGCGCCACGCGCGGCGTTGGCGCCCGCTTCGCGATCGGCGAGCGGCGGCGGCGCCAGCCCTTTTTCCATAGCCTTCGCGCCGACCAGGATATCGCGGGCCGGCGCGGCGGCGCCGATCAACAGCAAGCCGGCGGAATGCGCGAACAGATCGGCACCCTTATTTGCGATATCCTCGAATACGTCCGGCGCCGCATCGCCGAAACCGGCCAGTTTGGCGGCGATGCTTAATTGTCCGTCCGCGTCCATACCGTCAAGCTGGGCGGTCAATTGCGCGGCCTCTTCGTCCGTGAGGTAGCGCGGACTTATGCCGTAATATCCGGCGACCGCAGTCGCATCGCGGCGGCGTTCGGCAATCGAGGCATCGGCGCCGTCTCCAACCAGCGCCAGGGGCTCGATTTGCACCACGCCGGCGCGCGCCGCCCAACTGAGCGGATCCTTAGCCAAGCCGGTATTCATTTTGGCAAGCAATGCCTCAGCGGACGCAAGCCGCGCAGCCTGGCCCGGCTTGACACCTTTTAGCTTATTCAACCTTGTCCGTTCGCCATTGATCCAGTTTTGCAAATCAGCCGGCGTGCCGGCGCGCGCCGTGCGCTGAAATTCGTAGATCTCCAGCGCGATTCCAAGATCCTTGGACAGACCCTTATCGACGGCGGCGAGGCCACCGAGGCGCGTCAGGGTCTCCGACCCAGGGTCGAAACCATCCTCCAATAGTTTGATTACGTCGCGAATTTCGCTGCGCGCTTCCGCCACCGCGGCGCGCGAAGTTGCCTCGCGGCGGCGTAATTCGACTTGGGTGTTATTGACCAGAATATTTTTGGCTTGTGGAGAAATCACCTTGTCAATAGTTCCGCCCGCAAGAATTTCACTGGCAAGGTCGGGATCGGTTTCGTTCAACCCCTGCACATAAGCGACCGTGATTTGCTGGTTGGCTTCACGCCGCGCAATGGCGCGGGCGCGGGCAGACAGGCCGGACGAATCAATCGCATCGAAAGCAAGAAAGCGGCTATCTTCCAGCTTGCTTGCATCGGTGCGAACGGCGTTCGCACTACTCGTCACGATCTCTTGCATATCGGCGCGATTTTTCTCCAGCCGGGATAATGATTCGAACTCATCGGCTTGCCCTTCCAGGAGCCCGCGGTCGGCGAGCATCTGGCCTTCAAGCCAGACCCTGGCAATCACCGGCACGCTATCGAGGCGGGCCGAGGATCCCTCATCGAAGCGTTGCAGAACGCCCGCTGCAAACCCTTCCGCGCCAATCGGCGCGGCCTGTTTGGATTCCAGCAAAGCATCGGCGGTCTCGGATCTGAATTCGGCCAACGCGCGCTGTGCGGCCAGTGTCGCGTTGCGTTCGATCGCCGCCTGCCCGACATTGGATACCACGGCACCCAATGCCGCCAGACCTTCGCCGATGCCGGTCGCCGCCGGCGTGCGCGGGCTCGGAACACTCGGCGGCGCGCCGGCCGGCGATGTGGGCGGAATCTCTGCCATATGCCTTACAGCCCTTCGGCCAGCGCCGCCGCGCCGCCAAATATCTGCGCGCCGGCGCCAAGCACGCCGCCAATGGAAGCCGCAGCGGCGACATCTTCGAATGCGCCGCCCAACCGGCGCAGGCGCGCCGCAGCGATTTCGCCGCGCCGGTGGATGCCCTGGGCTTCCAGCTCGCCCTCAACGGCGGCTTCGGTCATGAACAATATGGCCGAGCCGGATAACGCGGAACCCGACGCGCCGGCCGCCGCGCGCTGGGCCGAGATCAACTTCGCCGTATCGATGCGGCTTGCCCGTTCAGCCGCGCGCGCGTCCTCCAGCGCCAGCAACGCATCTTCGCGCGCGGTCGCCGCATTGGCGCGTGCGGCGCGCGACGCGGCAGCGCCGGCAGACAGCGAACCGGCAATACCCAGCAAACTCCCGGCAATTGATAGAGGAACAACAGCTTCCACGATTACAAACCCTCTTTGATGTGGGCATACATTCTGAAATTCTCGCCTGTCTGGCCAAATGAGCGCATCAACCCCTCGAATTCGAACCCCATCCGCTCGATCCACCTATGCGCAAAAATCATATCGTCGCGCACATAAGCCTCGACACGGGCGTTGCCGCGGGAATGCGCAAGATCCACCAGGAACCGCGCGGCGGCCATTGTCTGGTAATAATGCCGCGGGCGAACGCCTGCCGCCGCCGCCATCCAGATCTGTACCCGCCCGGGCCAGCATGGGATAAGGCCGCCAACGGCCACCACCTTTACTTGGTCGCCGTCGAATGCCGCGACGCCGGGCCAGCCCGCCAGGATTTCAGGCATGCCGTCCTCATCGCGCGTCGCCGCGAATGCGGTAAACCGGTCGGCCAGAGCCATTCCCCTGATGTCGTCGGGCACCAATTTCCTGAATTGAAGTTGCCCCATCAATCATCCCCAACCTCGACCGCCGGCACCAGGCCGAGCAGGATCAGCGGTCCCGATTGATCCTGGACGACCAGCACGTCGGCGGCCTCGCCCCAGGCGCCGGTAAAGCTTTCCTCGACCGCGCCGGTAAAAAGACCCGGCGCAATACCGAATAGTGGATTCTGATCGAGTGACACGTTCGACAGATGGTCCGCGTCACGGCCCATCTTGAAGCCGATCGAGCGGTGCAATTGAACGGCGAGCTTCGCAATCCTCTTGTTCTTGGCCAAAGGCCGTTCACCGCCCGGCTGGACCGGCTGGATCGGCATGGGCGAAATCTCAGTGGAAAAACCAAGGCCCACGATCGCGCGCGTCGTCGCCTTGGTAAGTTCCGCGACACCGCCGGACACAATTACCGGATCGCGCGGCCCGCCTTCCGACCAGACATTGACAAGCTGGCCTTCAAGATGCGCCACCGGGATTGTCGTGGTCGCAACACCTGTATAGATTACGCCGGAATCGACATACCACAGATCTTCGGCCGGCGTGTCGTCGTGCGGGAAATCCTCCAGAACCTCGATATAGCGATGGGTCGCGCCGTCGATCGTGCGCTTGACCACCATCCATAACTCATCATGGTGGGCGCCGGGGATCTCCGCGATCGATTCAATCTCTGCATCCACCCCGGCGATCGCTTGAGGCGCCCAGGCCGTAACGCCATGGCGCGGGCTGAATGTCACGGCAAAAAAACCGCCATCGGTAAGCCGCCCCCAAATAATTTTACGCGGCTCCGCCTGCCAGACGATTTGCTCGATACCGCGTTCGCTTATATGGCGCGCAAGCACGGAAATATCGTCGGCCAGCTCACCACGTTCGGCGACGACATTGGGAAATATGTGCAAGCTTTCCTTGTGCCGCCCGATATAAACGGCATGGCCACCGGCCAGCACCGCGCGCGCCGGCGAGGCCGCGGCACCTTCGATGCGTTTATAAGGCGTATTGCCCGGCGATATGGGCGTTTCCTGATCGCGCGGGCCGATGCGCATAACCGATTTCGACGTGCCGGCATAAAGATACTCGCCGGACAACAGCCAGCGAATGGCGTTCGCACCATTGCCGGCCAGCACCTTGCGGATGGCGTCGCCAACCCCGGTATCGGGTGCGTGTGTGAGAAACAGCCCCGACGCCGAAGCCTCGAATGACCAGCTTTCACCAGGCGCGCCGCCAAAGGTAAGGCGCTCTTCGTGGAATGTAACGGTAGCAGGATATCCGTGAACGTCGGACCATAAACCCTCGCGCCAACTCGGCGTGGCGGTCGCTTGCAAGGCAACGTCGACATCGGTCTCGAAGGTAACGGTAACGTCGGTACTGCTCGTGAACGCCGTCACTGTCACCCATGTAAACACGCCGCCGGCGGCCTGCAATCGCCAGATCGATCCAACATGGCTCGCCAGAAACGGCGTATGGCCGGAAGCCGTCATGGAAGTTGAATCGCCTTTTGTCCAGGGCCCGGCACCGGTCAGGGTCAGGGTCTTGGCATCGTCCGGGTTCTCATCGAAATACGGCCCATCGATGAATGTTATGATCGCCAGCGTCCAGCTTGTCTCGGAAAGCCGGATCAGCGTGCGCGGCTTGTAGTTGATATGAGCCAGGTAAAGCGTATCGATGCTTTGCGCCCAATGTAGCGAGCGCACATCGGCCGCCACATAGGGCGTCACCACTTCGACCGGGCCACCATCCAGCACCGGCGCCTTGTTGCGGAAAAAACGGAAATACAGATCTCCGGCCTCTATCGTATAAGTGAAATCCGTCGACGGCTCGAAATCGATCAGGGCGATAAAATCGCTCTCGACCTTACCGGCCGCAACGAACCGCGTTCCCGGCCGGCCTTCACCGCCGCCGGTTATGCGTGCGATCGCGTTGAACAGCCTTTTGCAACTCGAAACATAGAAAGGCTGATCGATCCGCGCGATCGTATCGGGCGAAACTTCGCCGCCATTCAGCGAGAAAATTGTCGGTTCCGAATCGGCCACCTAATGTCTCGATTCCAGAAAACTGTTCGGAAAGCGCACCCTCGGAACGCCCTGCTGGCCGTCCGAAGAATGGCCGATCGTCACCAGATCCTCGTAGAATTCCCACATTTCCTTGGTTTTCGACCGCTTGCGCGTAATCGAGTATGCCGCGCCCCAGGCAAGATAGGCACTCAGCGCCTGGACAAAGCCGGGATCGAACTGGCCGGGGTCGGTAATTTGTGCGCCGTAGGTGATATTCAGCGGCCCCGATTCGTTGATGTAGAGCCTGCGCCCCTTGACTTCCCAATCTGGCGGTGTAGCCGTTCCCGCCTTCCAGACTTTCAGGCAATAGGGATCCGTCGGCAGGACATATTGCTGTTCCCAATCGAACAGCGGCGTTGTTCCGGTTGCCGCAATCTGCGCGTCGGTCTCAGCGAAATCCCAAGGATATGCGGCGATTACGAAATCCACCGCATCGTCCCATTGGCCGTACATTTTCTCGGTGTTGGGATTATCGTCCTCGGGCCCGACGATCCTCTCGGCCGCAAGCAGCAAAAGCGCCTTATTGATTATCGATACTTGATCGGCCATCGCTTCGCTCCAGGTATCAGGTATCAGGTATCAGATATCGAATAGTTCCCTGATCCCTGATCCCTGATTCCTGATCCCTGATTTCAGTCGGCGAGCTGCACCATGACGAAGCCCTGCATGATATCATCCTCGGGCATCGTATCGCCGCCAAGTGTCGCGATCAGTGTTAATTCGGCCGCCAGTACCTCGTTCTGATTGAACGCGATGGTGTGCGCGAAATCGGATTCGCCGGCGGCCGATACATCGATCGCCGTTGCGTATTTATCGGCCGTGGTGCCGTCGCCCAGCGTGATCGTGCGCGCCGCGCCAAAGGCGCTGTGGACGAACTTGCCGCCGAGAATGCGCGCGCCGGCCGGCACCTTGCATAGCTCGATGGTATCGGCCACGGCCAGATCACCGACCGGTGCCGTGAAATCGAACGGAATGGCGCGCATCCGCCCGCCGACTTCCTGCACGGTCAGCTTGTCGATCGGCCGGTTGCCGAGCTTGGTTACCTGTGTCGAGAGAAAATTGGGCATTTCAGGCCCTCCATTTGTTTGTCATGACGGGGACTTAGGAACGGAGACAGTATGCTCTTCAACGCATACTGTCCCCGTTAATTCTCCCCAGCTTTCGTCCCCGCAAACTCAGGCTTCAACCACGTCGATCTGGACGAGAAGCGACTCCTGCATGCGTGTCGTGCCGAACGTCGCCGACCCGAAGAACTGCCAGGAGAAATTCTTCGTCGGCAACTGGTCCGCGCGGGTCGACGGGTTTTTCGGCACGTTATGGAGGATGCCCTTTTTCACCCAGGCAAGACAGGTCCGCGTGGTCGAGACTTTCGGCAGGATCTCATGGGTTTCCCCCAACTGGTCGACCCAATCTTCGAGCCGCACGTAGTTGAAGCCATAGAACACGCCTTCCAGACCGCCGGAAACCAGAACCTTCTGGTTATTGAAGTCGATCGACTTGACTTCATTGGTATCCATGAATTCATCTTCCTGGGCGGAAGTCCAGGCGATGGTAAGATCCGGGTTGCCCTCGACACCGTTCGAAGCCTTGAGCTTCTTCATCGCCGAACGGACCTTGGCAAGCGTGAAACCGGTGCCGCCGTGGGCAATCTGGTTGGCCGCCAGGAAGGGGACTTGCGTCGTGCCTTTCTTGCCGGTGAACGCCGTGCCCAAGGCATTCTCGATGATATCGGCGTCCTGTTGGCGCAGGAAGGCGGCAACGAAGTTTTCCGCATACGTGCCGCCCGGATCATTGAGAATCCGCAACAGGGCCGTGGTGTCGAGCAGATCCGCGACCGTCCAGTCGAACGGGTCGACCCAGCGGCGCAGATGCGGCGTGTTGATGTAGGAAGTATCCTGATGCTGGCCAACCAGCTTGACCACGGCGACCGGGCCGATCTGGTCGAAGGATACGCGCTCGCCGGCATCCGATTCGCGCCGCACGCGGTCGGCGAGTTTGGATTGCATCTGCTGGACGAGCATTTCGATGCCGGTATTATAGGCATCGATCATAGCTGTGCTGATTTCGTCGGACATTCTGTCCCTCCGTCAATCTTGCGGAGGGCCGTGTCCGACCCATCCGCTGTGAAAATGCGATTGGTCGGAAGGGGTGCCTGCCGATCAGGTATCAGATGTCAGGTATCAGGTATCAGATTAATTGTCTGATCCCTGATCCCTGATTCCTGATCCCTGAATCACAGACCCGTCCTGTGCGTCTACGGCCGCACTACCGCCGGCGTACTTTCACGCTGTCAACCGGACCCGGTTTAGGTCTTTGCCTTGGCCTTGCCTCCGGGGGTGCCCGGTTTGGAGGGCTGTTCGGTTTTCTGGTTAGCCTCGGAATGTTCATTTGTCAAGACACCCGGCTTCATTATTGGCGCCGGCGCATTAGTAACGCGCGGCGCATCGGCCAGCTTTTCAAGCAGGATGATAAGCCGTTCGTTGACGCTGGCCTGCTTTTCGATCGCTTCGACAATCCGCTCATCCCGCCGCAGATCGATATCGTTCGGTCCCAGCCCGTCGAACTCCAGGCCGTCACCGCGGGCGAGCAAGGTATTGGCGGTCGCCTCGAATATTGCCACCGCTCCCTCTTCATCGAAATCGATGCCCTTGCGCCGGAATGTGGTGAACAGATCGTAACGCAGGCGCGTTGTGCGCATATCGCCATCGACCCATACGATCTCATCGATCTTGTCGATCGATTTGGCCAAATGTCCGTGTTGCAATTTCATGCCGCTGTCGATCAGGGCATCCATGATGCGGTGGCGCAGATCGATACGGTCCACGATAAGCGGCCTCGGGCGCCGCAGGATTTCGTCTCTTTCCATTTACCTTGCTCCCTCTTTCGCGGAATTGGCCAGCGCGTGGAGTGAGCGCATTTTGGCGAGCGCCGCATCATGTTCCGTGTGGCCTTTGTTCATGAACACCTTCCGGAAATCGGGATCAGCCGTCAGCCTGGCAATCTCCTGCTTGGCCGCCGCCGGCGTCGTGACACCGCCGATCGCCAGCAGATCCGCCGGATCGCGCCCGGCCTCGCCAAGTTTTTCGCCCAGCGTCGACATCATGCGCGCGACAGAGGGATGATCCATCAGGTAGCGGCCATCGGACAGGCGCAAATGCATAACCGTTTCGGCGTCCTCGCCGGCGCCCTGGCTGATGGCGTGCTTGCCGGCATCGATCTTGGCCGGGA